>JBATKC010000387.1:0-16632 GCA_049669065.1 Gammaproteobacteria bacterium | reverse complement strand
CACCGGCGGCTTTCGACAACGGGCCACCGCCGGGGCGCTCACCCGCCAACACCACGGCGCGATATTGCTGGCTGGGCGTGCTCACAGGGCTGATCGCCTAGTCATCGACCGCAACGCGATCCGCCAGATTTTTGTCATAGACCCGATAACGCTTGGTGACGCGCCCGCCCAGGCTCTCGATAATGCCGCGCATGCCGTGGTTGTCCTCCAGGATCCAGGACAGCTCCACGTCGCCCATGTCCAGTCTCAGCGTGGCCGGGTGCAGCGCCCGGATCGTCATAAAGGCAAGGGCCGGACCCAGCCGGGTATGGTGCAGGCGACGCCGCACGCCCATCAGTGACACCCGGCCTGTTTTTGGAAACCGCACCTTGAGTCGCCACAACAGACGTGCCCAGCCGAACGGCAGCAAGCGACCGTTCAGATCGGCGATGGCCTCGTTGACGTTTGGCATCAGCACGATAAAGGCCACGGGCTCTCCGTCCAGCTCCGCGATCTGGATAAAATCGTCGGGGACCAACGGCAACAGTTCCTGGCCGATATGGCGGAATTCCTCCTCGGTAAACGGCGTAAAGCTCCAGTTTTCCGACCACGCGTCATTAAAGATGTCACGCATCAATTCGAGCTCGGCATGTTTGTCCTTGCGCCGCAGGCTGCGCATCCTGACTTTCTTGCCGATCCGCGCACACAGGGCTTCCATGACCTTCGGTGCCTCGAATTGAGGCGTCATCTGATAGGCCAGCAGGTCTTTGACGCCCGCGTAGCCGAGACGCTCGATGGCCGGCCCGTAGTAGGGCGGGGCATGCCCCATCATCAGGAACGGCGGCGTGTCGAAATTATCGACCAGCAGCCCGACCTCCTGGTTGATGCTGAGGCTGAACGGTCCGCGTGCGCGAGTCATGCCCTGATCGCACAGCCATGTCTCGGCCGCTTCGAACAGGGCGGTGAATACCGCCGGATCGTCCACAGCCTCGAGACAGCCGAAGAAACCGGTGGCGTCCTGGTAGCGCTCGAGATGCAGTTCATCGATCTGCGCGGAAATGCGGCCGACAGGACGATCATCCTGAAACGCGACCCATGCCTGCCACCTGGCGTGGCGGAAGAACGGATTGCGCGGTGACAAGGACTGTTTGCGCTCCATCAGCAGCGGGGGAACCCAGCAGGGATCCCCGGAATAGACTGACCAGGGGACGCGGATAAAGGTCTTGAGTGAGCGCTTGTCTGATACGGGTTCGACGCGTACCGGTGCTGATCTGGATACGTTCAAGGAACTCCTGCCATGTCGGGGTGGTCTGCAGTCGCCGGTTTACCGCTGTGCGAAAAGCCGGCGCTGTTGCCGATCATGGTAGTCAGCTCGCAGCACCTTGGGAAGCCCGTCAGGATAACCACAGATCCAGGGCTGCCGGCCATGGCGAGCGTGCGCGGGGCAGGGGACAAGCGCCAGCGTAAACGGCTATGCTGAACGCCACAGCGCGGAGGCGTGCAGGCCAGTTGGCATCAGAGTCACAGCGAGAATGATCAGAATTTTTTTGCTCCTTATTCCGTTCGGGCTGCTCTCGGCTCCCGCGGCCGTGGCCCAGCTGGATGATCCTCCGGAGGAAGTCGCTGGCGATCTCGATCCGCGAAAACCCGACAGCGACTGGGTCATCAGGCTCGGCGGGTTCGGCATCATCACGCCCAAGTACGAGGGCTCGGATGACCACAAGATCCGCGCTTTTCCGCTGATAGACATCGAATACAAGGAGCGCTTCTTTCTCAATCCGGTAAAGGGCCTGGGCGTCTGGTTCTGGCGCGGATCCCAGGCCAAAGCGGGTGCGTCGGTGTCCTATACCAATGGTCGCGACGAGGATGATTCCAGTCATCTGGAAGGGCTCGGAGATGTGGACGGCGGCGTGATCGCGAATCTCTATCTGGACTGGGATCCTCGGCCCTGGTCCGCGAGTCTGCATTACCGGCGCCAGATGAGCGGGCACGATACCGGCACACTGGTAGATCTCCGCGCGGGCTACAGTTTTCGTCTGTTCGGCCCCGTGTTTATCAAGCCGTCGGTGCGGATCAAATATGCTGACAGCGACTACAACCAGAGTTACTTCAGCGTCAATCCCCGGCAGTCCGCCAATTCAGGGCTGCCGGAATATGACGCCGATTCCGACTTCAATTCGGTCGGTGCCGGCGTACTGGCATTGATGTTCCTGAACAAACACTGGAGCCTGCAGGCGCTATGCAATTACGAGCGGCTGGTGGGCGATGCGGGGGACAGTCCGGTCGTGCAGGACAAGAACCAGATCCGCGCCGGAGTAGGATTCGCCTACCAGTTCTAGTCGCTGGCCGGGGCATGTCCTGAGTCGATAGCAGGCGTGACGCAGGCGCTTGTGTGCCCGCCGGGCCTGTAATAGTGTCGGCAGGGTCAGGATCGGATCCACAATCATGAGCTTGCGCGAACAGGTCGAACAATTGTTGCCGGGATGGGAAGGCTGGTACCCCAGCCTGTTCGACGCCGCGCGTGATCTCGGTCTGATCCGGGCGCGCGTCTGTTCACCGGACTCGCTGCTGCTCTCAAACCGGCATGCCAGTGTCCGTCAATCGGCTGAGAACCTGCACCGTGAACGATGGGGCGGCACGGATCAAACCCCGCCAGCGCGGACGGCAGCTCGCCCCAAGGCCCGCCGAAAGTCACGCCGATAGCATTTCACGGGCAGTGTTTCAAAGGCTCAGAGCCAGCGCAGTCAGCACTGCGGCGATGCCATAGAGCAGCATCGGTACCACAGTGCGCTTGATGATGTAGCCTTCCTGTCGACTCAGGCCAAGGATGGAGCAGACCGCGACGATGTTATTGATGCACACCATATTGCCCATCGCGCCGCCGACTGATTGCAGCGCCAGGATCGTCGTGAGATCGAGATTCAGGGAATTTGCGATAGAGGCCTGGATGCCGCCGAAGGTCAGATTGGAAATGGTGGCAGAGCCGGAGAAGAACGAACCGACCGCGCCCAGATAGGGCGCGAAACCCACCCACGCGCCGCCCGCGGCGGCGGCAAAACTGCGCCCGATGATCTGCACCATCGAGTGCTCACCGCCGCTCATCAGTAATCGGACCATCACCAGGGCCCCGACCAGCGCGATAATCGGGTGCACCATCCGTTGCCAGCTCTCGCGCCCGATCTGCCTGATAAGGCCATGATCCAGACGGTAGACAAAGAACGCGAGAACCGAGACCAGGAAGAACGGGATCAGCGCCGGCACATACAGCGTCTTGTAGGACCAGCTGCCGTCGGCGCCGGCGACACCGAGGACTCCGTGCACGGACAGCACCAGGGCCGGGCTGATCGAGATCTCGCCGAGCGGACCCATGGATGCGGTCCAGGCTGGCTCGGCCAGGTTCAACAGGCCCTTCAGACCCAGCTGCTGGATCCGGGTTGCCAGCAGGATGAGCAGCGTGCCCCAGAGCGGGAACAGTGCCTTGAACAAACGGGCGGCAGCCACCGAGCGTGCAGGACGAGCCTCTGCGGACGGCGCCAGCCCGAAACCGGCGTGGGCCAGGAATGCGGAGAGACCCAGACCCACGGCCCCGCCGACCAGGGCGGGAAACTCGTAATTGAATCGGGCAAGGATCAGGTAGGGGATCGTGCAGGACAAGATCGAAACAAACACGAACGCGAGATTGCCCCTGATTTCGTCCCAGCCGATGACGAAGCGCAAAGCCAGTATCGGCACGAACAGCGCGGCGACGCTGTGGAACAGCGCGCTCTTGTAGCCCACGGCAAGCATGTCCGCATCGCTCAAACCGAGCTGCCCGAAGCCGAACCAGGTCGGCGTGCCGACGGCACCGAAGGACACCGGCACCGAGTTCATGACCAGGGCCAACATGGCGATGCGCACCGGGGGGAAGCCCAGGCCCACCAGCAGCGGCGCCGCCAGAGCCGCAGGCGTACCAAAACCGCTGGCGCCCTCGATCAGGAAAGAGAAGGCCCAGCCGATGATCATCAGCTGCGCAGTGCGATTGTCGGTGATCTCATTGAGCCAGAGACGGACGGTATCCATACGCCCGGAGAGTTCCATCGTCTTGAACAGGAAAATCGCGCCCCAGATGATCGTGATCGGCGTCAGTGATTCCAGCACACCGAGCACCAGACTCGCGTTGGCGGCGGCAAGCGGCGTCTCAAAATAGACCAGCTTGACCAGCCACAACAGTGCCGCCACCAAAGGTAAGGCCACATGAGACGCGAGCGCTTGCGGCTTGGTCAAAAGCCAGATCAGCAGCAGGATTGGAGAAACGGCGAAAAGGAAGTCCATGACATGGCCCGGTGGTGCCTCGCGTTGCGCGGATTATGGGCCATGCCCTGAATAAGTGCATCGCGGGATTTTCTGCTATCGGTGCCAAAGCGTGATTCAGCTCACGGCGCAAACTTGCGGACCGACCTTAAACTCGGACGCGATATTGCTTATGTCAATCGCCGTCCCGGGGGTCGGTGGCTGGCGGAGGACAGTCATGAATATGCGAATCTTGTGTGTAGCCGCTGCCGCGTTGATGCTCCAGGCCTGCTCAACCATGAACGAAAGCGAATGCGTGATGAGCGACTGGCGCACCATCGGTTACGAGGATGGTGCTGCCGGTTATTCCGCAGACCGCATCGGCAGTCATCGCAAGGCCTGCGCCAAGCACGGCGTGGCGCCGGACCTGCAGGCTTATCGACAGGGCCGCGAGGAGGGTCTGCGCCAGTTTTGCCAGCCCGACAATGGTTTCAATCTGGGCGCCCGGGGCGGTGCCTACAACGGTGCCTGTCCGGCTGATCTGGCGCTCGACTTCACCGATGCCTATCAGGCCGGTAAACAGCTCCACACATTGCAAAGCCGGGTCAATAACGCGGCCAGTCAGATCGCATACAGACAGCGCCAGCTGG
This sequence comes from Gammaproteobacteria bacterium, assembly GCA_049669065.1. Classification (GTDB taxonomy): domain Bacteria; phylum Pseudomonadota; class Gammaproteobacteria; order Steroidobacterales; family XN24; genus CAMYOC01. The sequence continues at coordinate 11,734 of JBATKC010000387.1, read as the reverse complement.
ACAGCGTCGAAGACCAGCTGCGGGCCAAGGAGCTCGGCGTGATCAGCGATGACGCGACGATTCAGGAGCGCGCTCAGATGTTGCTGGAGGCGAAAGAGCTCAACGAGAAGCGCGGCCAGCTCCAGGCGGAGATCGTCGAGCTTGAGCGACACAAGGCGATCTACGAGCGTGATCTCGATCGTTATCGCATGACCGTCGCCTATAACAACTGACCGGCGCTACCCGTCACGTGCGAATGCAGGGCCCCGTTCGGGGCCCTTTTGATTTGTAGTCACCAACATCTATGCGCTTGCCGGCTATCGGTCCATAGCGGTGACGGCGCCGGCGGCAGACTGCTATTCTCGATGCCCAGCTTCGGAGGACGTCGTCGATGAATCATCCTGCACAGACCCACAGCAAGCTGATCGCTTATCTGCTGTGGATTTTCGGATTCTTTGGTTCCCATCGCTTCTATTACGGCCGGCCGATCACCGGCACGATCTGGTTTTTTACCCTCGGTCTGTTGCTCATCGGCTGGATTATCGATCTGTTTCTGATCCCCGGCATGAATGACGACGCCGGTTACCGTTTTGAGGATGGGCCGGTGGATTACAACGTCACCTGGATCCTGCTGACCTTTCTCGGTTTTTTTGGCGTCCATCGGTTCTATATGGGCAAGTGGGTCACCGGCGTGATCTGGCTGCTGACGGGGGGCCTGTTCCTGATCGGATATCTGTACGACTATTGGACATTGAACGACCAGATCAGCGAGTTGAACCGCGAGCGTACCGCCTGAGCGGCCGCTGATCAGTCAGATCCGACGGGTAACCCACACTAGACACGGAGACCAGTTCTATCAGCGACCAAACCCGTCCATCGCCTGCATGCGCCCCAAGTGACGGCCCTGTCCGTGCGGTAGTCGAGCCCAGCCCCCGCGACCTGGGCGGGTTCTCGGTCCGCCGCGTACTGCCGGCGCCGCAGCAACGGTCCGTCGGGCCCTTTATTTTTTTCGATGAGATGGGGCCGGCGACGTTCGCCGCCGGCGCCGGCATCGATGTCCGCCCCCATCCGCATATCGGTCTGGCGACGCTGACCTACCTGTTTGAGGGCGAGATCATGCATCGCGACAGCCTGGGTGTGGTCCAGGCTATCCGCCCAGGCGCGGTGAACTGGATGACGGCGGGCCGCGGGATCGTGCACTCCGAACGCACCGGGCCCGAGGAAAGGGGCCGGGAGTCCCGACTGCACGGGATCCAGAGCTGGATCGCGTTGCCGCGCGAGCATGAAGAAGACGAGCCCGCCTTCTTCCATCATCCGGCTGCGGCCCTGCCGGTGCTGGATCGACAAGGTGTGCGCATGCGTCTGATTGCCGGGGAGGCCTATGGTCAGCGTGCCCCGGTGGCTACCCTGAGCGGGATGTTCTATCTGGATGTCGAGCTGGACGCCGGTGCGCGTCTGCTATTACCGACGGAATTCCCCGAGCGCGCAGTCTATGTAGTCACGGGTGGCGTCGCGATCGGCAACCTGGCCTACGCCGGCGGGCGGATGTTGATCTTCGATGGGGGCCGGGATGTCGAGATGGTGGCGCAGGGAGAAACGCGGCTGATCCTGCTCGGCGGTGAGCCGCTCGACGGGCCGCGGCATCTGTGGTGGAACCTGGTGTCCAGTCGGCCCGAGCGGGTAGAGCAGGCGAAGGCGGATTGGAGGGCCGGCCGTTTTGATTCGGTCCCCGGTGATCCGGAGTTTATCCCGCTCCCGGAAGATTGAATTCGATCCGCTTCTCGCCGCTCAGCGTGGTTTGCGCCCGACGACACGCGTCCCGGTGCGTCCCGCTTTGCGCCGCCGGATCTCCATCGGGTGTTCGACCCGGCGCAGCTTGTCGGCGATATGCGCCATTGCAAACCACGGATGCCGGACCAGCATGCGTGGTCCCGCGTAGCGCATGATCTTGCGCGCCTGCTCCCTCTGCGCGCGCTTGTAACAATGGACCGGACAGCGGGCGCAGACCGGTTTGCGTTGGCCGTAGGGGCACTTTTGCAGACGCTGTTCCGCGTATTCGATGAAGCGCAGACAGCGCAGACAGGGCCGATGACGCTCGCCCGGATGATGATCCCGGCAGTAGATTTCCACCATGCACATCATGGTCCGGTATTCCCGGCCCAGCCGTCGCTTTAGATGCGTCATGCGGCAAAGACTAGCTTCTGATTCTGGCGCTGTCATTGATCCGTATCAGACATCAGCCCCCTATTTCCCGTCCGGGCTGAGCCTCGGCGGGTTCGCATCAGATTCGAGTGGCGGGACTATCCGGCCATATCGGTCCGTCCACCGCATACGGTCGCCATCTCACGCTGCAGGTCCTCGACTGCCTGCTCCAGTGCCTTGACGCTCCGCTCGAGTTTGTCGATACGCTCGTCGCTGGTAGCGATCGATGGGGCCGCGGAAGCTGCGGGTGTCGTCGGGGGTGGGTGAGCCGCAACCCGGGGCTCTGTCTGAACCGGGCCACAAAAGAGCTGGGCATAGCGCGGTTCCCGTTTGCCCGGCTCCCGGGCCAACAGCGTGACGAAGGGCCCGTCCTCGCGTTGGCCAAGAACTCCGAGTATGGATTCGACTTCGGCTGCATCGCCAAAACTGCACATGCGGTGGGTGCGGCTGCGCAATTCGCCGGCAGTCTGGGGTCCGCGCAAAAGCAGCACGCAGACCAGGGCCAGTTCCTGGTCGGTGAACTTGAGAGAGCCGAACTCGCTGTTGCAAAAGCGGTGCTGGAACTTTGGCACCCGGCTGCCAAAGCCGGATTTCTCCATCACCAGATGTTTTTTTGTCAGCCCATCGAGGATGGATTGGACCTCGGTTTCTGCGAGGTTCAGCACCGGCTCGCGATTGCTTTTCTGATTACAGCCGTTACGCAAGGCATTCAGGGACAAGGGGTATTGATCCGGAGTGGTGATGGATTTCTCGATCAATACGCCGATGACCCTGGCTTCGAGATCGGTCAGCTGGATTCTCATGAGGGCTCCCGCAGGCAGGTGTGAGCGGCTGATTATCGCCGGAAAACCCCGCCAGCGTGAGGCGGGCTCTTCCCCGGGCGGACGGGCCGCATTTCCCGGCGTCGGCCAAGCCACCCGCCATGGGCCGATGACGGGCCCGGTATTCATGGGTCCCGGCGTCCGAGATGCCGCTGTGAACCGTGGCCCAAAAGTGATAGGCTTACGGGTTATCGCGTTCCTGAGAACGCATTTGTCGGCGGATGAGGGTCAGCGCCGAGCGCCAGGGAAGCTTCCCCGGGGTCCCTCAGAGCGAGCCGATCCGATACAGAAAGGCCCGAATGGGCCTTTTTTTATTGGCGGCGTCAGAGCCAAGGAATTTGCCGTTGCGGCAAGTCTCTGCCAGCAGGTTTGTGTGTTTGCTTGTCTGGCAGCGTTTTTTCGAACAACACACCTTTTTGAACGAGTGAATGTATGAATATCTATGTTGGAAATCTGGCCTATAGCGTGACCGAAGACGATCTCCGAACGGCTTTTGCGGAGTTTGGCGCCGTCACCAGTGTCAATGTGATCACTGACAAATTCTCTGGCCAGTCCAAGGGATTTGGCTTCGTCGAGATGGCGGACAACTCCGAGGCCGATGCGGCCATCAAGGCCCTTAACGACACGGCGCTGGGCGGCCGTAACATGAAGGTCAATCAGGCCAAGCCCCGGGCCGAGCGTCCGGCGCGTGGTCCCCGTTACTAAGACCTGATCGCAGACAGACCGGGGACGATTTCTCCGGATCCAGACGCGAAGATGAAGGCCCCTCCTGCAGGGGCCTTTTTCTTGGCCGGAACCACCGTACAATAATCCCACTCCGTGTCGCGGCGGCGCGGATAGTTTCTACCCGGATCTGCGAAAAGCCGAAAAAATGAGCCAGACGCACACAGCCAGACACGGTGAGGCAGCGGCATCCCGGCGGATTCTGTTCGCGATGTTTCTGACTGCCGGCTTTATGGTGGTGGAGGTGATCGGCGGGCTGTTGTCGGGTTCGCTGGCTTTGCTCGCCGACGCCGGTCACATGCTCACGGATTCCATGTCCCTGGCGCTCGCCTGGGCCGCTTTCCGCGTCAGCGGGCGGCCAGCCGATCCGCGCCGGAGTTTCGGCTATCACCGGTTTCAGATCCTGGCGGCTTTTGTCAACGGACTGACCCTGCTGCTGATCGTGGGATGGATTCTGGTCGAGGCCCTCCAACGCGTGCTGGACCCGGTGCCGGTGGCCGGGATGCCCATGCTGGTGATCGCTGCGCTCGGGTTGGCGGTCAACGTGATCGCGTTTCTTATCCTGCACTCGGGCGATCAGGAGAATCTGAACCTGCGCGGCGCGGCATTGCATGTGATGGGCGATATGCTCGGCTCGCTGGTCGCGATTATCGCGGCCAGCGTCATCATCTTTACCGGCTGGACGCCGATCGATCCGATCCTTTCAGTGATCGTTGCCGGACTGATCCTGCGCAGCGCCTGGGACCTGGTCAAACGGTCGGCTCACATCTTGCTGGAGGGTTCGCCGGACTGGCTCGACGCGGATGCACTGCAGACCGACCTGATCGAATCCATCCATGGTCTCGAGGGTCTCCACCATCTGCACGTGTGGAGTCTTACGCCGCAACGGCTGCTGCTGACCATGCATGCGGAGATCGCCGAGGGTGATGGTCATCAGGCGCGCGTCTTGCGCGAGATCAAGCAGGCGCTGAGAGAGCGTTACCGGATCGATCACTCGACAATCGAGGTCGACATCCGCGGCTGTGCGGATCACCCGGACCCGGCGCCAGTCGACACGTGGTGACGCGACAAGGCCAATTGGCCGTCAGAACTTGGTAACCTAGTGCTCAAATTTTCAACTTACAGCCAGGGACCCGAAACCGATGAGCGAACAGCAGAAGATGGAAATCAAGATGCAAGAGGACGACCTCTACCTGGAAGAGGTCTACACGGATCGGCGCGTCGGCACCATCCAGCGCCTGACGCCGGTCACGACCAGTGGCGAGCCGGATGGGTCCCGGCCGGTCCGCTTTCTCGGTCAGGCTCAGCTGCTGACACCGGGGGGTGCGCTACCGCTTAACTTCGAAATCGACGCCACCTCGCTGCAGGAGGCCATTGCCGGTTTCGGACCTGCCGCCGAGATTGCCCTGGAGGAAACCATGCAGCGTATCGAGGAGATGCGTCGGGAAGCGGCATCATCGCTGATCGTGCCGGGCTCGGCCGGCGGTATGCCCGGCGGTGGTGTTCCTGGCGGAGGGTTGCCGGGCGGTGGTATCCAGATGCCCTAGGGCTACTGGAGGCCAGGATCGGCATCGATCTCCTGTGTGAGCACCGTCGCGTAGGCCTGGGTAAAACGGCGCGCAGACTCCCGTGACAGATGCGACCACTCGGGCAGGTCCAGGCCCAGCATCTCCGGGTAGTCCTCGAAGTGGATGCCCAATGCACCGGTGGCACGAAGAAGGCGGTCCCAGCCCCATGCCCTGGGGATCCGTCGGGCCTCGTTCTCGCGCAGCGGCCCCGTCGATGGTGGCCTGACAAACACGACTTCACCACCGCGAGAGCGGATACGTTCGACATCGTGTCGCGTGGTTTCGATGATCGAGCGTATGTCGCCATCGGCGATCGGAGCGCCGCTGAAATCACCCCAGGCCAGCCTTGCGTGTTGCCGCAGATAGTCGTCGGTCTCGATCCGCGACCATAACCAGGTCTGGCGCGCTGGCCCATGGATCGAGATCTTCCACACATCCGCGTAGGGACCCGCGACGCCCTCGCGCTCGATGTAGCGGTGGTTTCTCAGCAGCTTGATCAGGGTGTAATCGGCGTCGAGAAAACCGAATGTCCTCGCCAGCAACAGGAACAGACGATGGCCGAAGCGCTGGGCAGGCGTTTCGGTCTGCGCATACTCGATGGCGCCGCCCATCAGACCCGGGCCCTTGCGGAAAAAAGCCGTCGGCGTCACCCCCACGATCAACAGGCCGCGAAAATCCGTGTTGTCTGCCAGGTCTTCGATAAAGGCGCGTGGGCCGGTGCCCGGCAGCGCGAGCTGTATTACCTGCCGTCCGGTGATGTCTTCAAGCAGCGCCAGATCGGTGTCGAAGAGGATGCGTGACGAGCCGACGATGACCGCGGCCCCCGGTCCGGCATGATCGACCTTGCGTCGTTCCGCCGCCCAGAATGCGCTGCCGTCACCCAGATCGCCTGGCAACAGCCCGAGTCTGCGCGTCTGCCATTCCCAGGCCGAGACGGACAGCAGCAACACCAGCAGGGCCAGTGAGGTAATCCGGAGCCAGGGCAGGGGCGGGACCGGCCGCTGCGGCGTGGAGTCGCGACTGCCTTCCACGCCAGTGTCGGCAAGCGCCGGAAAAGAATCAGACATCTCCGCTCCCCGCGTCAGTTGCGGCGCATCCGACTCGAGGCCTTACGCCGATGGCGCCAGTCCCGGCTGCCGCCGCGATCGCTCAGGCGGCCCCGGTCTTCTCCGGCTCCAGCTCGAAACTCATGCCGGCACTATTCTCAAGTCGCGCGATCAGGCGGGTCCCCATGGATACGGCCGGCGTCCAGAAGCCACCGGCGACGTCAAGCCGGTCGCCTTCGAGCGCCAGACACACGGCGCTCTCGCCCAGCATCTTGCAGGTGGCGCCATATCCCGGGTCGCGGTCTGCTTTGATCCGCGCGCGCAGCGTGCGCTCGCCGGCCTTACCGACCATCACGATGTCGAAAAACCCGCGCTCGCGATCTTCCTGTGACGGGCCCTCGCCCGGATCCGGCATCAGCTTGCTCACCAGCGCGCGGGTGGGTGAGGTTGTGGTGGCCAGCAGGAAGCCAGCCAGGGCCGCGGTCACGCTGACAGCCCGGGTCCAGCCGCTGAGGCCGCGTCCGGTCATCATCGCTTCGCTGTAGCGGAAGTCCCGACCATAGGCATAGTCCATCAGCGCATTGCTGCGGCGGACCACCCGCGTGTTGATCGCCGCCATCACAAACGGCGCGGTCCAGGAATTCACGTCTGCATCCCAACGCGGTTTGCTCTGATCCGGTCCATCCGGCCCCGAGGTTTCGCCCCGAGGGTTGAGCCCGTAAGGGTTGCCCAGGGTGCGGCGGGTCTGCGGATCCCTCCGGGCTTCCTCAACCGCATTTAGCATGCTGGCATAAGTGCCGCCGCTAGCCGCGCCGCGCATCCGCCGGACCTGCATGTTCACGCTCTCGCACGGTGTCCCATGGCGATTCTGCATCGCCTGATTGATAAACAGACAACCCAGATCCGACGGGATCGAGTCAAAGCCGCAGCAATTGACGATACGGGCGCCACTGGCGCGGGCCTGTTCCTCGTGCGCATCGATCATGCGTCGGATCCACTGCGCCTCGCCGGTGATGTCGCAGTAATCGGTGCCGGCGCGGACGCAGGCGGCGACCAGTTCGCTGCCGTGTTTGGCAAACGGACCGACCGTGGAGCAGACCACCCGGGTCTGCTTGACCAGCGTGTCCAGGCTATCCGGGTCATGGCTGTCGGCGAGCAGGATCGGCACGGACCCGGATCCTTCGCCGAGACCATCGCGGACGGATTCGAGCTTGGCCTGATTACGACCGGCCATCGCCCAGCGCAGCTTTCCACCGACGCCGTATTGCCCGAGCAGGTATTCGGCGACCAGACGCCCGGTAAAGCCGGACGCGCCCCAGACGATCAGGTGGAAGTCGCGTTCGTTTTTTGACTTTGTCTTGTTCATGACGCCCAAGGCTAGTGCCCGTTGGGCTCGTGAGCAAGCGATGTGCCTGACGCGGATAAGATAAATGTAACAAAGCGAAGAGATCCGCCCGATTCGAGGTCTAGGCGCGGACAAAAGGGCCCCGAATCTGGCCGCTTTCCGGGCTGCGTGGCCCATGTGGTCCGGTCGGGCTGTCTGTTTTGTTCATCTCCGGTGCTGCGTTGCGTCGCTTTTATGACAGGGCGTCTCCGTGTAGCCTTGACGTACAGGCTGTGAGCTCGGGGCATTCGGGCCCGGACCGTCCAGTCGAAAACGTCCCTGGCGGGCTTCGGTTTGTTTGAATCCGCCGTCGATCGGAGATGCAGTATCGCTACCATTGCAGCCGAGGATGACCGACTGCCACCCGTGCTGGCGGCGTGTCATGAATGCGACCTGCTCAATCAGGTTCCCGCACTGGAACCGGGTGCCAAGGCCTACTGCATCCGCTGCAATGCCGTGCTCTGCCGAAATCCCCCCAACTGTATCGAGAACGGCCTGGCGCTGACCCTGTCCTCTCTATTCCTCTATATCGTGGCCAACAGCTTCGCCTTTCTCAAATTCGGCACGCCAGGCAATCTGCGTACGACCAGCCTGGTCACCGGCATCGAGACCATGTGGCAGGAAGGCGAGCCCTTGCTGGCCGCTCTGATCGCGACAGTCGGCGTCATCATGCCGGGCCTGATGATCGTGCTCTCGCTTTACGTCCTGCTGCCGCTGTATCTCGGTCGCCGCGTACCGGACATGATCGAAGTATTTCGCGCGCTGTTGCATGTGCGGGAATGGGCGATGGTGGAAGTGTTTGTGGTCGGTATCCTGGTGGCCTATGTCAAGCTGGCTGCCATGGCCGATCTGGTGCCCGGCGTGTCCGCCTATGCCTTCGCCTTGTTGATGATCACCCAGGCGTGGACCCTCAGCGCCGTGGAGCCACGCATCGTCTGGCGCCGTCTGAAGGCCGTGGCATGAGCGCGTCGATGCTGACCGCCAAAGACGCCGGTCTTGCCGCCTGCCACGATTGCGGCACGCTGGTGCCGTTTGAAGGCGACCATCAGCATTGTCCACAATGTCACGCAGCCGTGCATCTGCGCAGACCCGACAGCATCGCCCGATCCTGGGCGCTGTTGATCGCTGCCGCCATCTGCTATATCCCGGCCAATGTGCTGGCGGTGACCATTACTGATGCATTGGGAAAATCCCAGGCCGATACCATCATGAGCGGCGTGATGTATTTCCTCCATCACGGTGACTGGCCACTGGCGCTGGTCATCTTTACTGCCAGCGTCGCGGTGCCGATGAGCAAGATCGCCATGCTGATGTATCTGCTCATATCGGTTCAGCGCCGTTCGGTCTGGCGGCCGGTGGACCGGACGCGGATCTATCGTATCGTCGAGCTGATCGGCCGCTGGTCCATGCTGGACATGTTCGTGGTGACCATCCTGGTGGCGCTGGTCCAGCTGGGATTCTTCGCTTCCATCCATGCCGGACCTGGCGCACCGTATTTTGCTGCGGTCGTGGTGCTGACCATGCTCGCTGCACAACAATTCGATCCCCGGCTCATGTGGGATGCCGTGGAGGCAAAAGATGACCGATAATAGTCCCGATCCCCGCTCGCCGGCCGCGGATATCCCCGAGGCCGCGGTCAGCAGCAAGCGTGGTTTCTCCATGGTCTGGCTGATCCCGATCGTGGCCGCCGTCGTCGCCCTGTGGCTGGTCTACAAGAACATCACCGAGACCGGCCCCACGATCCAGATCAAATTCGAGACCGGTGAAAGTCTGGTCGCCGGCAAGACCAAGATCCGGTTCCGGGACGTGGATATCGGCAGCGTCGAGCTGGTGGATCTGGTGGAAAACGAGGACGGCGATTTCGACGTCATCGTGCATGCGGAGATGCACCCCAGCGCCAAGAAATATCTGACCGACAAGTCACGGTTCTGGGTCGTGCGCGCGCGGGTCTCAGCCGGCGAAGTCGCCGCCATCGGGACTTTGTTCTCAGGCGCGTATATCGCCATGGATCCGAGCACGGAAGGCAAGAAGGCCAAGGAATTTGTCGCCCTGAGGAAACCGCCGGTGATCGATCCGCGATTTCCCGGCAACCAGTATCGACTCACCATGGATCGTCTGGGCGGTCTGAATCGGGGCAGTCCGGTGTTTCATCGGGGTATCGAAGTCGGCAGGGTCACGGATTACGCATTGCAGGACGATGGGCAGGTGCTGGTCGATATTTTTGTCGAGTCGCCGCACCACCAGCTCGTGTTTGAAAACACGCTGTTCTGGAATGCCGGCGGCATCAATCTGAAACTGGACGCGACCGGTGTCCAGCTGGAGACCGATGGCCTGATATCCGTGTTGCAGGGTGGCGTGAGTTTCGATCTGCAGCCGGGCGCATCTCCGGGCGCGGTGGCCAGAGAAAAGGCCACATTCAAGCTGTACCGCAATCATGACGCGGCCCTGGCCGTCCGTTTTACCCTCAAGGAAAAATATGTCCTGTTTTTTGATCAATCGCTGCGCGGCTTGCAGCCGGGGGCGCCGCTGGATTTCCGGGGTCTGACCATCGGCAGCGTACTCGATATCGGGCTGGACGCAGACTTCAATCGTGAGGAGATCCGCATGCCGGTGCTGGTGGAGCTGGAGCCGGAGCGATTCAGGCTCATCGGCGAGGTCGACAGGGAGATCCTGCCCACTCTGATCGAGCAGGGTCTGCGCGCCCAGCTGACGATCGCCAATCTGGCATTGGGCAAGAAAGCCGTCACGCTGGATTTCTTCCCCGATGCGGAGCCGGCAAAGCTGGATAAGGTCGGCAGGTACGCGGAGATCCCCACCGTCCGTTCGGCTGGGGCCGACCTGATCGGGAACATGTCGGAGATCACGGCGGAATTGAGGACCATCCCCTACACAGAGATCGGCCAGCAGATGAAGACCGCATTGGCAGACGTCGGCGCGACCATGCAGCAAGCCCGTGCCCTGCTGGCGACAGCCAATTCGGATATCGCGCCGCGTCTGGCGGAGTCGCTGGACGAGGCCGAGAAGACCCTGGCGTCCACCCGCGCCATGCTGGCGACCGATTCGGTGACGCGGACCGAATTGAACCGGCTGCTGATCGAGTTGACCGAAGCGGCACAGGCGATCGGCGCCGTGGCCGAGTATCTGGAACAACATCCCGAAGGCCTGATCTTCGGCAAGGGGAAGAAGCCGTGAGACATCCAGTCCGAATCGCGCTGTTCGCCGTCACATTGCTGGCCATGACGGGTGTCGCCGGTTGCGCCAGCCGCAGTCCGACGGTTTCTTTTTACACCCTGAACCCGGAGGCGACGGCGAGCGGCCCGGCGGTACAAGTGGCCGGCGAACCCGTGGCGGTCGTGGTGGGGCCGGCCGACTTCCCCAGAGCGCTCAGACGCTCCCAGCTGGCGACGCGCACCGGGCCCAACCAGATAGAATTCGACGAATTCAACCGCTGGGCCGGCTCGCTGGAGAGCGACTTTCTCGGTGCCGTGGGCGCCAACCTTAGTGCATTGCTGGGGAGCAGCCGGATCTCTGTCTATCCCAACGATCCGGTATTCGCGGTCAATTATCGGGTGAGTTTCGAAGTCCAGCGCTTCGACGCCGATATGGCCGGGACGGTGACGCTGTATGCCCGCTGGACCCTGCAGGACAACAACGCCGGTTCCGTCCTCCACGTCGCGCAATTCAGCGACACGCGTGCGGCGACATCCGGGGATCGCTCTGCCGTCGTCGCCGCTCACAGCGACCTGGTGGCCGCGCTGAGCCGCGATATCGCCGATCAGATCCGCCGGTCAGCCGGCGGGTCCTAGGGGCGCCGTGCCGCCAGCATACCGCCGCCCGAGGCATCGACGCTGAGCGGCCGGGCATCCGGGATCAGACGGCCCCAGTCGGGCCCGCGGTCCAGGCCGAACACATCGTCCATATGTGCAGGCACCACGTGCCAGCCGCCGTCCGCGATCTCGCGATCCAGCTGACCCGGTCCCCAGCCTGCATGTCCGGCGAACACCCGCAGAC
>JBATKC010000386.1:0-5221 GCA_049669065.1 Gammaproteobacteria bacterium | reverse complement strand
GCCGCCGGTGCTGCTGGTCCTGGCGGTGGACGGCGGCGGTGGACGCCGTTACATCCTCAGCGCCGAGGACGAGATCGGCAATCCCGCGGCGCGCGACCTGCGCGGCAGGATGAACGGTCTGGCTGATCTGCGCGGTCTGCCGGTATTGCTGCCGTTGATGGATGCGCAGGATCGGCGCCGGCTGTCGATCACCGACGCCTGGGGCGGTTTTGAACAGCCGCTGCTGGATACCGCCCGGCGCTATGGTGTGGGTACGGTCTTGCTCGGACGTTATCGGACCGATGCGCCGTTCCGGGTGCGTTGGGCGCTGTTCGACGGCGGCCAGGCGACGCGCTGGGACGGCGGTGTCGATGACGGCATCAACCGAACCAGCGACCGCTTTGCGGCGCGTTACGCCGTCGCCACCGGTTCCGCCGTCGAAGGCGAGATCGGGGTCGCGGTGAGCGGCATCCGCAGTCTCGAGGACTATGCTCGCGTCAGCGATCATCTTGCCGGCCTGACCGCGATCGCGAGCGTCGCGCCGCGGCGTCTGGAAGACGACACGGCCGTGTTCGGTCTGCGCTTGCGCGGTAGCCTGGATAATGTGGATCGGGCGATCCGGCTCGGCGGTGTATTGCGCCCGGCCGCAGCCCCGCTGGTGCCGCCTGCGGACACCGGGCCCCAGCCCGAGAGCGAGGGCCAGGGCGAGGGCAGCATCAGGCGGGTGGTGCTGAGCTATCAGCTGGGACCGTGAACCCTCGTCGCATCGCCCATCTGCTCTGCATACTGCGGACGATCGCGGTCATCCCGCGGGTCTGGCCACCGTGCGACCGCAGTGATCAAAACGCGCGCCATGTTGGCGGCACCCGGGCGCGGCGCCCCCGGCATGCCCGTGACGCGGCCTGAGGGATCGGACATGCGCCAGATCCCGCTTGGTGTCCGACTCAGGGATTCTGCCGTGTTCGGCACCTTCTTCGCCGGCCCCAATGCCGCAGCGCTCGACTATCTGCAGTCCTTGTCCAGCGGTTCAGCGTCCGCCGGCGCCTGGATCTGGGGGCCATCGAGTAGCGGCAAGACGCATCTGTTGCAGGCCGTGTGCGCCAGCGCCAACGATGCCGGGTCGGCGTCGGCATATTTGCCGATGGCAGACCTGCGCGAACTCGGTGCCGGGGCGCTGGAAGGCTGGGGCGATCAACAGCTGCTCGCGCTTGACGATTTCGACCTGGTCGCCGGGCACGAGGACTTCGAGCAGGGTGTGTTCCGCCTGTTCAACGAACTGACCGAGCATCAGGGCCGGATGTTGATCGCCACCACCGAGGCGCCCGCCAGTCTCGGCATCCGGCTGCCCGACCTGGCGTCAAGGCTTGCCGCCGGCGTGGTATTCCAGCTCGCGACGCTGGACGATGCGGCACGAGTCAGTGCGCTGCGGCTGCGAGCCAGCCATCGTGGTCTGGATCTGCCTGACGAGACCGCGCAGTTCTTGTTGCGACGATTGCCGCGGGACATGGCCTCGCTCTATGACTGGCTCGACCGTCTGGACACAGCTTCGCTGGAGGCCAAGCGGCGGCTCACCGTGCCGTTTGTCCGCGAGGTGCTGCGCGGTGTCGACGCTACCTAGCGGGTCACGCTGACCGGCCAACGTCTGGCACAGCGGACCAGGATCGATACCGTCAACAGCGCCAGCGCCAGCGTGATCGCCGCCAGGGCCCGCTCGGGCGGATTCGCGGTCACTTCCACTATGGCGAATCCGGCATAAAACACGCCGATCATGCTGCTCCAGATGCAGGCGCCGCGGCGGCCCCGCCAAAGCAGCGGTAACGCCGGCAGCAACGGCAACCACAAGATCAAGACCGGCACCCACGGCGGCACGGCGACCGGCGGCGCAACGATGCCGAGCCAGATCCCCAGCCACAACATCAGCGCACCGACACATGCGGTGGCCTGTCGCCGTCCGGGCGGAAGCGGCGGGTTCATGGTGAATCCTCGGTTTTCAGGGTCGATGCCAGCGTGGCAACCCGATGGCCCAGGGCCTGGCACAACCGTCGCTCAGTCTCCTGCAGCGTAGCGGAATGCGGCTCGCCCGCGACGTGGCTGGCACCGTAGGGGGTGCCGCCGCTGCGGGTCTCGCGTAACGCGCTCTCGGTAAACGGCAGTCCCACCAGCAGCATCCCGTGATGCAACAGCGGCAGCATCATCGTCAGCAGCGTCGATTCCTGCCCGCCATGCATGGTCCCGGTGGAGGTGAAGACCGCAGCCGGCTTCCCGACCATCGCGCCTTCCACCCATAGTCGCCCCGAGCCGTCGAGGAACTGCTTTAGCGCTGCTGCCATGTTGCCAAAGCGGGTCGGGCTGCCGAGTATCAGTCCGTCGCAGTCCGCGAGTTCGTCCAGCGCCGCATAGGGCGGTCCCTGTTCCGGGATCTCGGCGGCGGTTTGTTCGCTTACCGCCGAGACCGCCGGCACGGTGCGCACGACCGCTGTCGCACCGGCCACCGACTCGACACCCCTTGCGACCTGGCGAGCCATGTTGGCGGTAGCGCCGCTGCGCGAATAATAGAGAACCAGGATACGGGTCATTCGCCGACGATCTCTGTCACGCGCTCGGGCGGCCGCCCGAGCCGCGCCTTGCCGCCGGCGACCACGATGGGGCGTTCGATCAGCCGTGGATGTTCCACCATGGCATCGATAATCCGCTGATCGTCACACTCGTCGGCGTCGAGACCGAGCGCCTGATACTCGGTCTCGCCCGTCCGCAGCAGCTGGCGCGGTCTTATCTGAAGCATGTCGATGATCGCTCGCAGGGTCCCGGCGTCCGGTGGATTCTGCAGATACTCGATGATCTCGGGCTCGATGCCCCGCTGGCGGAGCAATGCGAGTGTCTGTCTCGACTTCGAACAACGCGGATTATGATAAATCTTTACCTGCATGATTTTGCTCTACTTTTCTGTAATCCCGAAAACGGCCGATGCTAGCGGTAGCGGCCGTGACGGGTTATATTCGCCTTGCTCACGTTTTCAATCCAGTCTCCGGTGGGGGGTCGCTGGTCGTGCATTCAGGCGGAACAACAGGAATGATCCGAAACGGCTGGGCCGTGCTAGCTGCCGCGTTGCTGCTGTCCGCCTGCGCCGGACCGCCGGTGCAGGAGATGAGCGATGCCCGCCAGGCAATCCAGGCGGCCGAGCAGGCGGGCGCCGAGGACAAGGCGCCCATGGTCTTGCAGCAGGCCCGCGACTATATAAACGCTGCCGAGCAGAAGTTGCAGAAACGCGCTTACAACGGCGCCCGCGTCGACGCCAGGCTCGCCCGCGAGAAGGCCAGCCACGCCATCAGCATTACCCGGCAACTGTCACAGGAACCGTAGCGACGGTCATCGTGACCGTGCTTTGCCGAGGCCATGAGCGATCCGGTTTGTCGACGATGTCTGGTCTCCGGGCGCGTCCAGGGCGTGTTTTTCCGCGCCAGCACCGCGCGGCGCGCCGAGTCTCTCGGTGTCAATGGCCACGCGATAAATCTGGCGGACGGACGCGTCGAAGTGCTGGCCTGGGGTGAGACCCGGGCGGTCGATGCACTGTGCGAATGGCTCAGACATGGGCCGCCCGCGGCCCGGGTCGACGCATTGGACATAGAGCGTGCCGAGATGCCATCTCCGGCACGGCCAGGTTTCAGCCAGGGCTGAAGCGCCCTATTGCTGAAACCACTTCGAGCTCAGCCGGCCCATCACGCGATCGGGATACCAACGCTTGCCGCGACTGCCGTTGTAACGCGCCAGTGCGGGGGCCAGGCGACCGTCTTCCATGTCGTAATAGTAGCGCAGGATAGTGCAGCCGTAGCGCAGGTTGGTGGCGATCTCGAACAGATTGTCCCCGGGCCTGCCAATCTCCTTGAGCCAGAATGGCATCACCTGCATCAATCCGCGCGCGCCGGCATGGGAGAGTGCGAAACGGTCGAAATTACTCTCGATGTCGATCACCGCCAGCACGAGCTCCGGTGGCAGGTCCACGCGGGCCGCCTCCTGATGGACGGTCTTCAGGATACTCAGGCGTTCGTCGTGGTCCGGCACCTTGCCGGCCAGGCGGCCAGACATATCGGTCAACCAGACTTCCGCGTGGAAGCGATCGTCGAAACTCGGCGCCTCGCTCGCGGCGGTGATCAGGCGCTGCCGCAGAGCGGGGTCGACCCCCGGATCGCTGCTCGCCATCGCCGGCGTCAACAGGAGGATCCCCGCCAGCGCTGTATGGGCAAGTTTCACCACGGCCTAGACTACGTCCATCTCCGCCGCCACTTTTTCGGCCAGCGCCGATGCCAGCCCGGCGAGCGGAACGTCCTCGGATTCGGCCGCATCCCGGCGACGATACTCGGCCGTTCCGGCGTCGAGACCACGCTCGCCAATGACCACCCGATGCGGGATGCCGATCAGCTCGCCGTCGGCGAACTTGACCCCGGGCCGTGCGTCACGGTCGTCGAACAAGACTTCTACGCCGGCGGCCTGGAGTTCCTCGTAGAGTGTCTCGCAGGCGTCCTGAACCCGCGGCGACTTGTGCAGATTGATCGGTACCAGCAGCACCGTAAACGGCGCGATGGGCGTCGGCCAGACAATGCCGCGTTGGTCATTGTTCTGCTCGATCGCGGCGGCGACCAGCCGGGTCACGCCGATGCCGTAACAGCCCATCAGCATGGGTTGTTCGCGTCCTTCGGTATCGAGAACGTTGGCGCCCATACTTTCGCTGTATTTGCTGCCAAGCTGGAAGACGTGGCCGACCTCGATGCCGCGGGCAATGCGCAGCGTGCCGCGGCCGTCCGGGCTGGGGTCTCCATCGACCGCATTGCGGATATCGCTGAACTGGGGCTCGGGCAGATCGCGCCCCCAGTTGACGCCGCGCAGATGCTGATCTGTCTTGTTGGCACCGCAGACGAAGTCAGCCATCGCAGAAGTGGTCTGATCGGCATAGACCGGGCAATCCAGAGCCACCGGTCCGAGGAATCCGGGCTCGCAGTCCACCGCCGACTTGATCGCGTCCGCCTCGGCCATCCTTAGCGGCGTGGCCACGCCGGGCAGGCGGGCCGCCTTGATCGGATTGAGCTCATGGTCGCCTCGGATCACGAGGGCCACCAGACCTCCCCCGACGCCTTCTACCAGCAGGGTCTTCAGACAGGCATCGGGAGGCACATCAAGGAACTCGCTGATCGCCTCGATGCTGCGGATACCCGGCGTGGACACGGCTTCGAGTTGCGCGGCGGGCGCC
>JBATKC010000385.1:0-9468 GCA_049669065.1 Gammaproteobacteria bacterium | reverse complement strand
ATCAAGGCTCGCCGACACCGCAGCCTGGAGCAGAACCGGCAGGCCGCCCTGGATCGACTGCAGGCGCTGGTCGCGAGTATCGCGACGCCGCCCAAGCCGCGCATCCCGACGCGTCCGTCCCGGCGCGCGAAACAGCGCCGCGTCGACGAGAAGACCCGCCGCGGCAAGGTCAAGAGTCTGCGCCGGCGTATCGATGATTGAGCGCCGATCGAGTTCTGGCCTGGCGCTGGCCAAACCCCGTTTCGACGGGCGGATGTCGTGCCGTCTCGTGCACGCCCCGCCAGCCATGCTAGGCTCAGGACTGAGCTGTGACGGGCTGGGTCCTCCGCTGCTGGCGGACCCTAGAGCGGCGAGAGTCGATGCAAACGGAATCATCCATCGTCTGGGGCATGTTGTTCGGCGCTATCGGCTTCGGATATTTCATGTTCGGACGCAAGCAGTCCCGGACGGTGCCCTTGCTGTGCGGTATCGGTCTTTTCGTCGTACCCTGGTTTGTCACCGGCACCTGGTTCCTGGTCGCGGCAGGTGCGATCCTGATGGCGCTGCCATTTTTTATCCGCGGCTGATATCCGCCGCCGACACCCCGCGCTCTTCCCGATATATCCTTTCGATATGAGCCGCAACCAGCGGGAACTGTCCCTTCCAGCGCCGCGCGTCTGCGATCATGTCTGCCGGCAGCGTCTCTATCCCGGCGCGCACGCCCTCAGCACGGCCGCCGCCATATTGCGATGGCATCAGCCATAGCCCGGACAGCGCGGCAAGCGTGATATCCACAAAACTGCTGTCATTGCCCCCGAGCAGCGCCTGGCGGCCGTCGCTGAGCCGTTCCTCCATCGACGTCAGACAAGCCTCGATATTGGCCAGCACCTTCTGGTGGGCGCGCGGCGAGAGCCTGAATGAACGGCTGATCAGCATCTTGAGCAGTGGAAAGACCAGACGCACGGCAGCGCGTTGCCAGGCCGGCAGATCCGGGTCATCCGCCCCCCACAGGTGCAGCGTCAGCGACCGGTCGGGCAGGATCTGATGATAGACCCAGCGCTGCAGATCGACGCCATAACGGTCCAGCTGGCGTTCCAGCGCCAATGCCTCCGGACTCGGTTCGAGAAATGCAGCTCTGGGCTCGATGCTGCCGTAGCGGCCCCAAAGATAGCGCAGGATATCCGCGGAGTTGCCGATCGAGGAGACCACTGCCCCGGTGCGGACACGCAGCCGCGGCACGGTCCGGCCCACTGAGAACCCGCCCAGCGCGCCGGCGTTGGGCACTTCCTGATAGGCCACGCCGAGGCGATCCAGACACCAGCGGACCTTCTCCACATAGTGGCTGGCCGAAATCGTATCGAGCTGTATCTCGGGCCCCACCGGCGGTGACAGCATAGGCGCCATCCGCTGCCACCAGAACACGGCGAGGCCGAGAAGCACCGCCAGCGTGGCGCCGGTCACACCAAGATCGAGCATCGCGGTCAGTATCGGCAGGGCCAGCAGATACAGGGCGCTCCAGACAATAGGGGTCAGTCTCAAGGTTCTCTCTCCTGTCATTGACCGGTGTCGGCCGGGGTCCGGGTGGGCCGAAGCGTGAGCCAGATTACCTCAGAAGCAGGCGCCGTTGGCGGTTGGTCCTGATCCAGACCGGCCTAAAGATCGCCGCGGCCTGGCCGATATAAACAGGGAACGGCAAACTCGGGAAAGGAATCGCCGACCATGATGAAACCTCCAACGCCGCCAGACGAACATGCGCGGTTGCTGCAACTCCGCGCGCTCGATCTGCTCGACTCGAATCCCGATGAGCGCTTTGACCGTCTGACGCGCATGGCTCAGCGGCTGTTCGATGTACCGATCGCCCTGGTCAGCCTGGTCGACACCGACCGCCAATGGTTCAAATCGAAACAGGGTCTCGACGCGGGTGAGACCCCGCGTGAGGTGTCTTTCTGCGGCCACGCCATCCTCGGCGACGAGACCATGGTTATCCCGAACGCCCCGATCGACGAACGCTTCTGTGATAACCCCCTGGTCGTGGACGACCCGGATATCAGCTTCTATGCAGGATGTCCGGTCAAGGCGCCGGACGGCAGCAGGGTGGGCACTTTTTGCATCATCGATCGCCGCCCACGGAATCTGACCGACGAAGACCGGATCATGCTGCGGGACCTGGCCAAGATGGTCGAACGGGAGATCGCCAGCATCCAGTTGGCCACTATCGACGAACTGACCGGACTGACCAACCGACGCGGATTCAAGATCGTCGCGGATCAGGCGCTGGCCGCCTGCCGGCGCGCCGAGCAGCCAGCCTGCATGCTGGCGGTGGATCTTGACCGATTCAAGGAGATCAATGACCGGCACGGACACGCGACGGGCGACCTGGCGCTGATGGAGATGGCCGGGATCCTGAAGAACATCTACCGTGAGTCCGACGTCGTCGCACGCATGGGTGGCGACGAGTTTTGTGTACTGCTCACCGGTACCTCAATGAGTGATCTCGGACGGCCGCTGGCGATCCTGCGGGATCGGATCAACAATTGGAACGCACAGACCAGGCTGCCATTCCGTCTTGAATACAGCGCCGGAGTGGCAGTCTATGACCCGGCCCGACATCACGATCATGACGCGCTGTTGCGCGACGCCGACCACGATATGTATGACCAGAAGCGTGATGCTCGCCGCTGCAAGTCTGCCTGAGGCCACCTCTCGCCACGACATCCGCCACGATCGGGCTATGCTTGAGGAATTGGCGTCGCCGGTGGCGCCGCTGTCGTGGTGCAAGTCATGGACAAAGCGACAACCGCAGAAATGGAAGCTGCCATTATCGGCTGGCTCGAGCGGGTCGTCATCGGCCTCGGCCTCTGCCCCTTCGCCAGCCGGGTGGTGGACGATAAGCGCCTGCGTATCCGGATAAGCACCGCCACCAGTCAAGAACAGGCGTTGACGGACCTCCAGGAAGAGCTCGTGTTGCTCGCCGCCGCGGACACGCGGGAGCTGGAAACCACCCTGCTGGCCCTGCCGGACCTGGCCGGCGACTTCGACGCCTTTAATCAGATGCTGGCGCTGGTGGATCTGCTGCTGGACGAGACTGGCTGGCAGGGGCGGTTCCAGGTCGCCAGCTTCCATCCCGGCTATCGTTTTGCCGATACACAGCCTGATGCACCGGGCAACCTGACCAATCGCTCACCAGTGCCATTGCTGCACATTCTGCGCGAGGCCAGTGTCACGGCTGCGATCGAATCGATCGACGATCCGGCCGCGATACCGGCACATAATATTCGTGTGATGGAATCTCTGGATGCGGCGCAACTGGACGAACTCTTCCCCTGGCTGAGCCGCAGTCGTTAGACCCTGCGGCGTACACGCCGGAGCGCCCCCTTATTCGTTAAGGACGAACTCGATTTCGACCTGCATCGGATGGGGCACCGGCTCTCCGTCGATCATCACCGGATCGAACTGCCACTGACGCACCGCGTTCATCGCCGCTCGATCAAAGGTATTGCGCGGCTTGGCCGTGACCACGGAGATATCATCCGGCTCGCCATCAGGCATGACCGTAAAGGCTACGGCCACAGTCCCCTCGAGGCCGCGCAACAACGCGTCGCGGGGATACTCGGGCGGCACATATTTGCGTCGCACCGGTACCGGATCCGGCTTTGGCTCCGGCGGCGGCGGTGGCGCCATCGCCAATCGGATACGCTGCTCGAGACGGTCCGGTGCCTCGCCGCGGGCGCCGGTCGCGCGGGCCTCGGCCAGCAACTCTTCGGCTTCGGCGTAATCATCGGACGCCAGCGCAGTCAGTGCCTGCTCCATCAATCGATCAGCCACCCTGGCCAGTTCCCCGGCCGCGCGCGGGTCCTGCGGAGCCAGACCCTGCGCCGCGCGCAAGTAATCTCTGGCACTGTCACCATCGGGCGTAATCAGTTGCCCTGAATCCAGCCGAGCTGAAGCCAGGGCCAGCAGCCGATCATGTTCCGCATCGATGGTCTCCCGCCGGACGACCGCGACCTCCAGCTCATCCAGACCCTCGATGTCCGCCTCAAGCGCCTGCGCATGGCCAAGCCATTCTCTGGCAGCCGTGGTCGACTTCTGATCCAGCGCACCGCGCGCTCGTGCCAGCATCGCTTCACCGAGCTGACGTTCAAATTCAGCGGTGGCGTCTGCATCAGCACCGTCGTTGCGTGCCGCGCGCAAATAGGTCAATGCGCTGTCGTCACCCGGCTCGACCAGCCGGCCCCTCTCCAGGCGTTTCTTGCCAAGGCTCAGATATCGCGCCGCTTGCTCCGCACGGAAACGGTCCTCGATCGCCTGGCGGGCATCCTCAACGGTCTCCGGATCCGCGTTATCGAGCGACTCGACTCTGGACAGCGTCTCTGCCGCCTGATCGAGATCACCTGACGCCAGCTCCGCCTTGGCCTCGGCGACCAGCTCTACAACGCGGGCGTCCACCAGCTGCTGTTCGAGCGTCGCCAGTCTGGGGTCGTTTGGGAGCACCTGGCTGGCCACGTCAAATGCCATTTCGGCGCCGTCGATGTCACCCATCTCAAGCGCCTCACGCGTGTCGGCGACAAAGACCCGCATGATCTTCTCCAGCCCCTTGATCGCAGCTGGATTGTCCGGGTCCTCGGCGAGGATCCGGCCGTAGAGACTCACCGCGTCATCGCCCTCGCCGCCTTCCTCGCCCACGTAACGTTGTTCCTGTATGGCCTGCTCGGCTCGCGCCAGGAGCACGCCAAAACGGTTGGAATAGGCACCGCCGGTCGATTCCCCGGTTTCTGCCGGGAGCGTTGTCTCGCCGGAGACGACCGGGCTGACGACACTGGCGGCAGGACGGGGAGACGAGTGCGGCGTCGACGGCGCAGTCAACATCCAGGCAGCGCTGCCAGCTACCAGGGCAAGTGCAGCAAAGCCCGCATACATCAGCGGGCCGGACGCCCACCAGCCGGCTGGCGAAGCGGCATCTTCTGTATCGCTGACTCCGCCTGCGCATTTTTGCATGGCACTCTCGACAGCCATGCGCAGCTGACCGCCCGATACGGGCTTGATCAAGAATCGATAGACCGTACCGTCTACATTGAGGTGCGTCAGCTCGGCGAGTGCGTCATGCTCACCAGCCAGGATCGTGATCATCCCTGGCGCGAGTTCCTTCAGGGTGTCGATGAGCGACTCGATGTCATTGCCCGCATTGTCCAGATCGACCACGACCACACCGACCGGGTGGCGCGCAGCCAGATCCAGGGCCGATACCGCATCATCAGCAATATGCACCGGACCGGCGTCGCGCAGAGATGCCTCGACGGCATCGCGCACTGCGGGATCGGCGCTCAAAATGAGCAACTCTGTCGTGCCTAAACTGGCCATTGCGAATCTGCCCGGGGCTATGGGACGCCCGTGCCGGGAAACCCCCCGCACGTTCACAGTCCACGTTAAATTGACATAAGGCTCGGGCCTGTGACGCAGGTCACAAATTGAGCAATGCTCGTCTGCGGGCCACCTGTCATTCGGCGCTCGATTGACGCGTTATCAACGGCACCGATCCCGCGCATCGACCACGACAGACAGATGCGGACAAGCGCCAGGGAAAAACTCGAGCACCGGCTGCAGCCGATCCTGGGCTTGTCGCACAAGCAGGAACTGGTCGAAAACAGAGACCGGATCCACATCAGATCAACCGGGAGAACCTGCGTGATCTGGCGATCAAGGAGCTGGGTATCGCGTTGATCAACGGATTCGTCTGTGGCGCGGCGATGTCGGGGTCGTGTGGCTGCTGTATCAGAATCCGGATCTGGGCCTGGTGATCGCCGCCGCCGCGCTATGCAACCTGCTTGTGGCTGCCGCCGCGGATACCGCGGTGCCGGTGATACCGGAGCGTCCGTATCGGGATCCGGCGCTCGGCTCCAGCGTGGTGCTGACCTGTATCACCGATAGTACCGGTTTGTTTATTTTCTTGGGGCTGGCGACGCTTGTAGTTCACGCATAGCACGGCTCAGACCCGTTACCGAGGCCGATCTGTACGGCCCAGCGGCGCTGGCGCGGCGCCGCTGCCGCGACCAGATGCGGAACCCTAGCAGTAAGGCCAGGATGGCCGCATAGATCAGCGGCTCGCGGATGTCCTGTTTGACCTGCCACCAGAAATGCCACACGCCGAGGATAGCGATCGGATAGATCAGGCGATGCAACTGCTGCCAGCGGCGCCCGAGCCGGCGCATCATCGCATTGGTCGAGGTGATCGCCAGCGGCAACAGCAACAGCAGCGCGGCAATGCCAATGGTGATGAACGGCCGTTCGATGATGTCCTCGACGATCGGACCGAGCGCCAGACGCTGGTCAATGATCGCGTAGGCCAGGAAGTGGATGAACACGTAGAAGAACGCGAACAGTCCCAGCATCCGCCGAAGTCGGATCAGCCAGTTCCAGCCGGTGATCCGCCGCAGTGGCGTCACTGCCAGCGTCAACAGCAGCAGACGCAGCCCCCACAGACCCGCCTCGTGGATCAGAGCCTCGACCGGATTCGCGCCCAGACTCAGGCCTGCGATCCCGAACGCGGCCATCACCATCCATCCTAACGGCATCAGACACGCAGCGAACAGCGCGGTCTTTATCGCGCGCAGACGCTGCGCTCCCGGGCTTTTTCTCAGATCCATCGGCGTCCGCTTCAGAAGTTGCGCCGCAGATCGAGCCCGTCATAGAGCTGCGCGACCTGCTCACCGTAACCGTTGAACATCAGTGTCGGCTGCTTGGCCTCGAACAATCCGCCGCCGATGCGCCGTTCGCGGGCCTGACTCCAGCGCGGATGATCCACCTGCGGATTGACATTGGCATAAAACCCGTACTCACGGGGCGCGGATAACTCCCAGCTGGTGCGCGGGCGCCGTTCGGTAAACTCGATGCTGACCACTGACTTGATGCTCTTGAACCCGTATTTCCACGGCACCACCAGGCGCAGGGGAGCCCCGTTCTGGTTCGGCAACTCGCGCCCATACAGACCGACTGTCAGCAAAGTCAGCGGATGGTTCGCTTCGGCAATGGTGAGACCCTCCACATAGGGCCAGTCGAGCACGCCCCGGCGCTGGCCCGGCATCCGGGCCGGATCGTAGAGGGTCTTGAACTTGACGAATTTGGCACGCGAATTCGGCTCGAATCGTTTGATCAGGTCCGCCAGCGGGAATCCTACCCAGGGGATAACCATCGACCAGGCTTCGACACAGCGCAGGCGATAGATACGTTCTTCAAGGGCGTGGGGGCCAACGATATCTTCATAGCTGAATTCGCCCGGGCGGTCGCATTCGCCGCTGACGGTGACCTTCCAGGGCCGGGGGGAAAAATCCTGGCTGTAGCGATAGGGATCGCCCTTGCCGGTACCAAACTCGTAAAAGTTGTTGTAGGTGGTGACATCCTCGTAGGAATTGGCCGGCTCGTCGGTGCTGAACGGGCTCTTGGCGACCTTCGGGAACAGCTTGCCCGAGGGCTCGGCGGCAGCGAGAGAACCCGCCATGGTGCCGGCCGCGGTAAAGCCTGCCAGCTGCAGGAACTCGCGCCGATTGAGATAGGAATGCTCGTCCGTGATCTCGGATGGCCGGATATCCGGGGCCTTTCTGATCAGCATGAAATTACCTATTCTGCAGCCAATGTTGGGGATTCACCTGTAATAGACCCGCCGTCGGGCGAAAAAATTTCCCAGAGGCACTCGATTTTCGGGATTTTTGGCCGCGCGACGACCCGCAACGGTGAAGATCAGGGCATCACGGCGCCGGGTCAGCGGGCCGCGGAGTCTGTCAGGATGGACCGCTATCCGATCGAGCAGTGAGAAGATCACGCATCATGTGCGGGTCGATACAAAACCGCCGCGCATGGTGGCAAAGCGTACGCTCAGGAACTCGACGCCGACCAGGCTCTCGAGGCTGAGGAAACGTCTCGATTCACGATAGTTGGATACACGCGCCACTGCGGTACAGGCCCGGCTTTCGATCTTGAGTATCGCGCCTACCCGGACCGCTTCCCGTGTCGCGAACAACATACCGGACAAGGAAATATCCCGGCTGCGTCCGGCCGATGGTGATTGGGGCCAGGCGGTGTAGAACATCAGACGGTGGCGCCTGGGGATGCGGCTGATGCCGCGCTGGTCCCCGGGGTGCCAGTTGAGGCGTGCGGCCGGATACAGCGGACTGCCGCAACGCCCACAGTCGTCATGCCCCGTGGCCTGGGCTCCAAGACCGTGCGGCAGATCGCAGAAGAAGCAGGCGGCATTCGTCTGCGACGAGCCAACGCTCGTGCCTGCCTCCGTCGCGGCTGCCTGAATCTCCTGCTGCCGCATGGACTCGTCATAAGCAGCGCGACTCGCGGTATCGGTCAGCACCGCATAAGCCTCGTTGATCAGCGCGGCCTGGGCCTGATCGCCGCCCAGATCAGGGTGCACCCGCATCCGCTGCATCAGGGTGCGATAGCTCGAGCGGATAATCTCCACCGGCGCGTCGCGCTCCACGTGGAGGAGCCGATAAAAATTTCGTCTGTTGTCCAATCCAATATGCCTCAGCGGGCGGATCTGACACCCGCTCCCCCCACTCTATCCATTTCACGCATATCCGTCTGCGACCCGGCGCACATCTGAGCGCGTCCTGTCGCGCGACCTCGCCTGGGGCCTCTCACGCAACTAGACTGCGGCCATGCGTGAGTTTGATGTGATCATTATCGGCGGCGGTGCGGCCGGGCTGATGTGCGCCTTTGTGGCGGGGCGCCGGGGCCGTCGCGTGCTCGTCCTGGAGCGTGCCAACAAGATCGGCAAGAAGATCCTGATGTCCGGCGGCGGACGCTGCAATTTCACCAATCTGCATATCGACCCGGGCCGTTTCCTTTCAGCCAACCCGCATTTCTGCAAATCGGCGCTGAGCCGATACAGCCAGTGGGATTTTATCGCGATGGTTGAGTGGCACAGCATCGCCTATCACGAAAAGACGCAGGGACAGCTGTTTTGCGATACGTCCTCGCGAGCCATCGTGCAGATGTTGCTGGACGAGTGTCAGCGTGCGGGCGTCGAGATCATCACCGGGTGTGAGACCTCCGCGGTCTCGGGTGGCGGGCCCTTCCAGCTGAACACGACAGCAGGAAAGCTCAAGGCGCGCGCGCTGGTCATCGCCTCCGGCGGGCTCTCGATCCCGAAGATGGGCGGCTCGGGGTTCGGCTACGAGCTGGCGCGCCAGTACGGTCATGCGGTGCTGCCGACCCGGGCCGGCCTGGTCCCGTTTACCTTCACCGACGGATTCGGCGGCCTGTCCGAGCGTCTCTCGGGCATCAGCCTGCCGGCGCGTCTGACGACAAACGGACAGGCATTCGAGGACGATATCCTGTTTACCCATCGAGGCCTTAGCGGACCCGCGGTGCTGCAATTATCGAGCTACTGGCAAAGCGGCCAGACCGTCCACACCGATCTGCTGCCAGGGGAGCATATTCGCGATTGGCTGCGGGCCGAACAGGCGCAACGGCCCCGAGCCGTGC
>JBATKC010000384.1:0-2247 GCA_049669065.1 Gammaproteobacteria bacterium | reverse complement strand
GTCGGAGAGCGCGTGACGACCAGCGCCGGCGGTGGCGTATTGGCGCTGGCGCATTTTATCAATCTCCGCCACTGCCGGCGGGCCGGCCGTGCCTATGGCAGCGGCGCGGAACCGGGCGACGTGTCGACCCCCTGATCGATGCCACGTCGGGTCACCAGGTAGGTGGCGAAGCTGCCGAGCCAGTGACCGCCCTCATAGTGCTCGCCGGTCACCGACGCCAGACCCGCTCGCGCATGATCCGCTGCGCTGGCCAGGATCGCCGGCCGGCGCGCATCCCCTGCTGGCAAACCGGAAGCGATGCCCTGCAGCATCCAGGCGCGACTCAGGTTCAAGCCGTCCAGATGCGCCAGTTTGCCGTCGGTGGGGTCGGTGACGCGCACCGGGCCGATCCAGTCACCATCCCCATCATCGGGTATGCCCGGGAGGAAGGCTGCCAGCCATGTGCCGAAGGCGTCCGCATCGAGCACACGTCGCATAAGATCGGCCTCGGCCAGGCACGGTGAGAGAAAATCCTGTCCGGAGGGCTCGTAGTCGAGCGGGCAGGCGCGGTCGCCAAGGTAATAGGCGCGGCTGCGCTCGAGCAGCAGCATCGTCATCGGATCGTCACCAACGCTGCGCGCCCAGTCCAGCATCAGACCCATGGCGAAGGCGGTTTGTGCATGCTCGCCGATGCGGATGGGATAGGACAATTTCGGCAGCCAGTCGGCAATGCGCGCGGCGGCGGCGGCCTCCAGCGGAGCCAGCGTCGTGGCCAGCTCCGCGCCCGGCTCACCCCACTCGCGCAGTTCAGCGGCAAGCTGAAGAAGCCAGGCCAGGCCATACGGGCGCTCGAACGATGCCCGACCAGACGCGCCCAGGTAGGCCACCTCGACCTCGATATTCGCCGCGGTGAGGCTTCGAGCCAGCGCGGCCTGCGCCGGTGACGCGAATGCGGCGTCGGGTTGCAGGCGGGACAGGCGTGCAAGCAACCAGTGTCCGTGGACAGAAGAATGCCAGTCAAAGCAACCGTAGAAGGCCGGCGTCAGCTCGCGCGGTGGCGCCACGTCGGCGTCGCTGCTCAACACATGGCCGATCTTGTTCGGATACTCCTGATGGACGCAGTCCAGCGCCAGGCCGGCGAAACGGGTCGCCATCTCGGTGTCGAGCACCGGCACCTGATTATCGGCATAGGTTTCGTTCATCAGCAGCGCCCCCGCTAATACAGCGATCCAGAACATACGCCTCATGATCGGCCCGCTATCGGCCCGAGGCTACGGCCGCCCAGCAGATGCAGATGCAGGTGCGGGACTTCCTGACCGCCATCGGCCTTGCAATTGATGACCAGTCGATAACCACTTTCGGCCAGGCCATGCTGCCGGGCCAGATCCCGCGCCACGATGAACATGTGACCGACCAGCGCAGCATCTTCATCGGACAGGTCGTCTGCAGTCGCTACCGGCTTGAGCGGGACGATCAGCAGATGGACCGGCGCTGCCGGATTGATGTCCGGGAAGCAGATCAGCTGGTCATCGCGATAGATAATTTCGGCCGGGATCTCGCCGGCGATGATTTTCTCAAAAATAGTGCTCATCTTGGTGCTACCGTGTGTTCCGCCAGGTGGGTTCGCTCGCCTATGATAAGCCGAGGCCGGGGCCCGGCACGATCTGAGCGGGATGACTTCAGCAGGCAAGGCGCGCAACCGGCTATCAAGGGAGGCTGAATACATGAGACTGTCACATCCCGGAACCGTGGGCAGGACCCTGGTCCTCACCATCGTTCTGCTCGCGAGCGGCTGCACCGGACTGCGCAATCTGGAATCGCCCGAGGTCATATTGACCGCCATCCGGCCGCTCGACTCTTCTACGCTTTTCGAGCAGCGCTTCGAGGTGGGTCTGCGGATCTATAACCCCAACAACCGCGATCTGGATATCGACGGTATCGACTTCGAACTGGACGTCAACGGCCAGCGGCTGGCGCGGGCCGCGGGTGCCAACGATTTCCTGCTGCCGCGCTTGGGCGAGGCGGAGACTTCAGTCGTGGTCAGCACGTCATTGATCAGCGTGGCGCGGCAGCTGATGGTGCTACAACAGTCTCAAGCTATCAGCTACCGGCTCAGCGGCAGGGTCCATCTGGGATCTGCATTCGGCATCAGTCTGCCGTTCGAAAAGAGCGGTCAACTCGGTGGCGAAACCACGCTGTAATGCACCGCCGTCAGGGGAACAGCTCGGTCTCGGCCGGCCGCTGCCCGCAATAGGGGCAGGTCACCGA
>JBATKC010000383.1:0-12621 GCA_049669065.1 Gammaproteobacteria bacterium | reverse complement strand
GGCTTCCACGTGGTGGCGCTCGGCTCGCCGGTGAGCGCCAATTTTGTCGTGGCTGCCTCCAGCAGCGGCGTCCCCGGGGGCTCGTTCGATGATGCCCGGGATCTCTACCGGGCGATGCAGAAGATCCGGGACGAGCTCCAGGGCAAGCTGGAGATCACCGACTACTATCTGGCCGGCTACAGTCTCGGCGCCTTCAACGCCGCGCACGTGAGCTATCTGGACGCCGAGCAGAAGGTGTTCGACTTCCGCCGGGTGCTGATGATGAACCCGCCGGTGCGGCTGTACAGTTCCATCTCGCTGCTGGACCGCATGCTGGAGAATATCCCGGGCGGCGCGGATAATTTCGATGCCTTCTACGAGAAGATCGTCGATGCGGTCGGCCAGGCTTACCGGCTCTCCGACTCCGTCCGCTTCGACGAAGAGCTGTTGTATAAGGCCTTCGAGGTCCTGCGCCCCACCGACGAGTTGCTCGCGTCCCTGATCGGGCTCGTGTTCCGGATCGCCTCGGCCAACATGGCGTTTACGTCCGATGTGATGACCGACTTCGGCTTCATCAAGCCCAGCAACGTCCGGTTGACCCGCAATACCGATCTCGGAGTCTACAACGAAGTGGCCATGAGGCTGGGCTTCACCGACTATTTTCACGCCTACTTTTACCCGTATCGGGCCAGTCTCGAACCAGGGCTCTCGCGCAGCGAGCTGATCGAGCGGATGAGCCTGGTGACGATCGGCGATTATTTGCGTGGGGCCGACAACATCTATCTGATCCACAATGTTGACGACCTGATCCTCGAGTCCGGCGAGATCGAGATCCTCGAGGACCTGTTCGGCGAGCGGGCGACGGTCTTCCCGCGCGGCGGCCATATGGGGAACATGGAGTCGCGTGACTACATCGGTCGCATGTTGTCGATTATGGATCCGGCGGCGACGCCCTGAGATGGCAGCGATGAACCGTCCCAGCCCGTTTTTTGCCCTCGTCCTACTGTTGGCGGCGATGAATTCCGGATGCAGCACAGCGCCGGTCATCGAGGGTGGCGAGCCCGAGCAGCCGGTTTTCTCGGCCGAGCGGGTGCTGCAGCCGGGCGTGACCCATCCCGGCGCTGTCTACGATCCCTGGCAGGGTTTCAACCGCCGCGTCTATCGCTTCAATGCCTTCGTTGACAAGAACTTCCTGTTGCCCGTGACCAACGGCTATCAGGCCGTGACGCCGGCCCCGGTGGAGCGCAGCATCCACAACTTTTTTTCCAATTTCCTCAACCTCAACACCATCCTCAACAGTGTGCTCCAGTTCAGCCCGCGCAAGGTCGTGCAGACCACCGGGCGGGTGGCGGTCAACTCGACCCTCGGCGTGCTCGGTCTGTTCGACCCGGCCACCCGCATGGGTATCCCGCAACACCAGGAGGATTTTGGCCAGACCCTGGGGCGCTGGGGCGTCGGACCGGGTCCGTATCTGGTGCTGCCGCTGCTCGGACCGTCGTCTCTGCGCGACGGCATCGGCGCCGGCGTGGACTGGTATGTGAACAACCGGCTGCGGGAAGAGATTTTCGCGCCTGAAACCTGGCACGAAGTCGTTTGGACCACGCTGTTCATCCTCGACACCCGCGCCAACGTCGCCTTCCGTTATTACGAGACCGGCACGCCCTTCGAGTACCGGATGGTGCGTATGCTAATCACCACCAAACGCAGACTGGATATCGAGCGATGAACAGCAGGCGCATCGGCAGTCTGATACTGTTTTTTTGTGCGCTGCTGAGCGCCGGCCCGCTGGCAGCCGAACCCGCACCGCCGATCCGTGTCGGCGTCACCGTTTCGCTCAGCGGTAAATTTGCGGTGCTGGGGAAGGATGAGCTCCAGGGCATGCAGATGTGGGCGGATGATGTAAACCGCCGCGGCGCGCTGCTCGGGCGCAAGGTCGTGATCGTCCACTATGACGACGAGTCGGACCCGGACAAGAGCGCCGAACTCTACGAGCGGCTGATCACCACGGACAAGGTCGATTTGCTGTTGGGTCCCTACGGTTCCGATATCACCTACGCGGCAAGTGCGGTGGCCGAGCGCCATCAGTTTCCGATGGTGGCGACCGGCGCGGCGGCCAGCAAGATCTGGTCCCGGGGATTCCGGAATATCTTCCAGATCGATGCACCGGCGGCTCGCTATATGGACCTGCCGCTGGCATTTGCCAAGGAGAAAGGTTTGACCCGCGTGGCGCTGGTCCACAGCGATGCAGAATTTGCCCGGGAGGTTACCGCCGGTGCCCGGGGCAAAGCCGAGGAGCTCGGGATGCACGTCGTGCTGGATGCCGAGTATCCCTTGTCGCAACAACAGTTCGGGCAGCTGGCCCGTACCATCGGGGAGGCAGACCCGCAGCTGCTGATCGGTGGCACCTATCTGGACGATTCCATCGGCCTGGTAAGGGCGCTTGCTGAAGCCGGCGTCGAGCCGCAGATCGTCGCGCTCACGGTGGGGCCGGCGCAAAGAGCCTTTGGCCAGGCACTGGGCGAAGACGCCAACAACGTCATCGGGGTCCTGGCCTGGATGCGCAGCGGCTTCCTGCCCCTGGCCTACGACTTTTCCTATCGCTACAAGGCTAAATACGGCAGCAACGCCGCGGTCCACGCCGCTTATGGTTACGCCGGTGGCCAGGTGCTGGAAGCCGGGGTCCGGCTGGCCGGTTCGCTGGACAAGGATGCGATCCGCGACGAGCTGCGGACCATGACGTTCCGCTCCATCCTCGGCCGCTATCGGGTGGATGACAGCGGCGCTCAGATTGCCAAAAATACCTACGTGATGCAGTGGCAGACCGGCTTCCGTCTGCTGATCCTGCCGGAGCATCTCAGGGACGCACCGGCGGTGTTTCCGTTCCGCTAGGTGGCCGCCTTCGCTCGACGGCGGGGGGCCATCGGGTCTGCTCGCGGCATCAACGATAGACCTGCTGAGCCAGCACCACCACGCGATCAGCTTCTCCCAGACGCCAGACCTTGTCCCGCGGCGGGTTGAGGAGCAGGCGAGCACCCTCGGCCAGCCGCAGCCCCAGCGCAATCTCGAGTTTTCCCTGTGCCGCGGCGGTCAGATCGTCAAAGCTACAATCCACGCCGGGCTCCACATAGTCCGTGGCGGGCCGCAGGCTGATCTCCACGCCGCCGGCGCTCAGCAGCTCGCGGAAGATCGGGCCGAGGATGGGTTGCCGCGAGACCTGGGCCAGCTGGGAGCTGACGATCTCCGGGCTGACGACCACGTCGTCCACCCCCAGACCAGCGAGCACGTCGCGGTTGGCATCGTCGAGCAGCTCGACCGTCGTATGGGGGCGTCGCTGCTGCTTGCCCTGCAGGCTGGACAGGCGCAGCAACACGCGCAGGGTGCGCGTGTCGGCATCGAACTTGCCGCCGCCGTCATCGGCGAGGATCACGATGCTCTCGAAGTCATCCTTCTCCAGCTCCCGGAAAGGACGTTCTTCCGCGGCGTCACCGGTCACCGGGCGGATCGAAACGTTGTGGAACGGGGTCCCGCGCTGACGCTGGATCCTCTCCTCGACGTCCTTGGCCTCCAGCAGGGACAGGATGGTGATCTCGGTGCCAGTCAGCGCGTGGGCATCCAGTTCCTGTAACACATCCGGCATCAGATCGTTCCATCCGATGATCAGCACTCGCTCCGGCACCTTCGGCTGCTGGCTCTCGCCGCCGCCTGTGATCGGCTTGCTGGGCCTGATCAGGCCACGATAGTTGAGCGCGCGACCAGTGGCCAGCAGCACCAGGTCTTCGTCTTCGGCGATCTCATAATCGGGACCCGGATTGAGACCGGCGGCGTGGCGGTTACCGTCTTCCGAATCCGTCTTCCAGGTGACTCCGATCGGGATCGCCTCGTGGAATCCATAAGCGATCTCGCCCAGACATTTGTCGACCGTGTCAGCAACCCGGCCAACCATGATGTCGTTGCCGCCAACGGAGAGCAGCTCGTTGTAGACGGCTGCCAGACCCGGATTGCGGATAGTCTGCACGATGACCTTGCTGATCACGCGGCTGGAGGATGTGATGTGGATCCGGTTGTGGGCAGCGATTTGTGCCAGCTCGTAGTTCTCGTCGCGGACGATTTCCGAGGTCATCGCCGGCTGCCCGTGGCGCCAGTGCCGCTGGCCGGCCAGCAACACCAGCGTCTTGATCGAATCCCGGTCGTCATCGTCGGTCGAGAGGATGATGATGCTGCCGGCCCGTTCCAGAGCCACGCGCTCGAGTTCTCTCAGGTTGCTCGGGACGCCGCTGCGCAGGATGGTGGTGATGCGCTCGTTGCCGATGCCGGCGACACGCAGCGCATTCTCCATCTTGCCGATCTCTTTTGGCGCGAGGATCACTACCCGCAACCCGGGTTCGAGATGGGCCAGCTCCCGCAGCACAGTAAAGATCTTGTTGTTCCAGCCGAGGATCAGCGTGTGGTTGCGCTCCTTGACCCGCGTCTCGCCGGTCCGCAGCACCTCGATCCGCCGACGCATCGCGTTGTTGATGATCGACACGAGCAGACCGAAGACCGCCAGACCGCAGATCGACAGGAACAAGGCATAGAGCAGGATCGGTGTCGAGGCGCCATACATGCGCTGGAATCCGCGCAGACTCAACACCTGATTGAGTGACCACCACAGGGAATCGAGAAAACCGCGGTCCAGATCTCGCGGGATCCCGCCGACGGCTTCATTCTCAGGGGAGAACAACCCGAAGACCACAGCCGACATGCCGGCCAAGGTGACGATAACCACGAGTACGACAAACAGCAGCAGCTGGCCCACGAACTCCCGGGCGAAGGCCCGGTCGACCAGATAACGGATACGCTCGCGGAGTTCTTTCAGCATGGATGCCGGATATTCCAGTTGCTGAGGATGGTGACGGCCATGCTGACTTCTTTTTGGCCGACGGGAATCACGGAGACACTGTCGATGCGGATCCGGTGACCAGCGTCCCAGCCGTGGCCTGCGGATGCGGCAGGCCTACTCCGGCGGAGCTATCCTGAGCTGCCAGTTGCGTTCGCCGCTCTTCACGCCGATCTTGCCGGTCTCATAATCAACCGCATGACAGGAGCGGCACTCGCCATTGAACTCGTTGACGAATTTCTCATGCACCGGATCCTCGTAATGAGCGCGATGGACCAGGGTAGATAGAGCGCCTCCGATGCTGTCCGCATCGGCATGACAGCGGTCGCATCCGTCGGGGATCACCAGCGTCCGCTGGCCGGCCATGCTGTGACTGACGCGCTGAAGCATGTGATTCAGGCGCATATCACCGTCATCGGTATTGGTGTGGCAGCTCACACAGCCCTGAGGGTAATCTTCGGCCGCTGCATTGGCGCCAAACACGACCAGCAGCATCAGTCCAAATACTCTCGCAACTCTGTTCATCATCGAATACCTGTCTCCGCTTCGGAGCGCGCCGCCACCAGGGGTGCGGCGTCGGCGCCCCGTTGGCGCCATGGATCTACCAGTTTTTTGGCCCGCTCTTGACTCTCGCCTCTCCGGCGGCGGCATCCATGCCATGGCAATTGGTGCAGCTGCCGCCGAATTGTGTAGTGTAGACATTCGCTTCCGGCCGCTCGAAGTGGATCAGATGGACCATGGTCGCCAACGGCAGCTCGTCTTCGGCTTCGTGGCAGCGACTGCAGTCGTTCGGGACCGTGTCGACCTTGCGCAGTTTACGGTGCCCGATCTGAGCCAGCAGCGTATTGAGCCGGAAGTCGCCTGACTTCTCGAGACTCCCGCCTTCCTGACGCAGCGTGTGACAATCGATGCACCCCTGCGCGTAATCGTCTGCGCTGACGACTGCCGGAGTGGCCAGCAGTCCGGCCGCTGTGATCATACAAAGAACGCGAATGCCGTAGCCCATAACGCCAAACCCCCTTAAAGGAAATCACTCGGCTGCTGGTCGGACCCAGGTCCGAAGTGCCGCAGCGGCACTATAATTGCACGATCAGGCCACCGCTGCCACAGGGATTTTCCGCAGTCATTGGCGGGACGAAAACGCCGTGCGATCGGGTATTTCCGGGCGACTTCGTATTGATGCGCGCGACATGCTGGCCCGTCTCTTGATCCTGCAGCCGGCCTGGCCGTCCAGGTGGGTCAGCCAGTTGCCGAGGTTTCTTCGCTGCGCTCATCAAAGCTCAGCGTCCGGTAACGCCAGGTCCTCAGCGTCGGCGACCAGTAGTCGGCCGGCAGCCCCGCCTTGCGTTTGAGGGCAGCGACAAACTCGGCGGGATCGGGCAGTTGTTCCCATACCTTTGGCAGGAAGGTCGCGCGCTTCGGGCCGTCCTCCAGCAGCAAACCATCGACCAGCGGCTCGAGCCGCTGCAGCAGCTCGGTCTCGTCGCGGGCATCAACCGCGTGCATCGGCGACAGCACCGAGACTTCTATCCTGATCTGGTCCAGCTCGGTTTCGCCAAGGCGCGGGAAGCGGATGTCTTTGAAGGCTGCATTAAAAGCCGCTACCGCCACATCCTCAGCCAGCGGTCTCAGCGCTTCGAGCGACCCGACGCAGCCACGTAGCGCTCCTTCCTTACGCAGCGTCACAAAGCTCGCACCGGGCAGCGCCAGCGGGCCATCGAATTCGGACGCGCCCACCGGTCGAGGCTGACCCCGGACCAGCCCGAAGGCGATCGATTGACGGGCAAGCCTCAGCAGTC
The DNA here is from genome assembly GCA_049669065.1 of Gammaproteobacteria bacterium. Classification (GTDB taxonomy): domain Bacteria; phylum Pseudomonadota; class Gammaproteobacteria; order Steroidobacterales; family XN24; genus CAMYOC01. The sequence goes on along the minus strand of JBATKC010000383.1, from coordinate 5,967 downwards.
GTCCCTGTTCCGTCGGGCCAAATTTATCGAAGGACGAAACTGCCATAGCCCACCACTCGCTCATGGTCACCGGCCGTATCGCCGGAGTTGCGAAGGTCCACGGCCTCGACTGTCAGGTCCCTGGCGGAGGCTGAGTGCATCAGACCATTGATCGCATGTGCGCCACAGGCCTCCTGCCCGGACAGAGTGTCGCAAAGTTGCAGGATCTTGCGGCAGGTCCGCGCGTCTGTTTCGCGAGCGCGTTCATAGTCAAGGAAGTGCGACAGATCGGAGCTGACCACGATCAGGGTCTCGGCGCCGCCCCAGAGGCTGTCGATCACCGCGCCGACCTGTCCGGCCGGGCAGTCGCCGACGGCGACAGGAACCAGACGAAAATCGTCCAGCACACTTTGCAAAAACGGTAGCTGGACCTCGAGACTATGCTCCCGGGCATGGGCCACGTCGGAAACTTGCACGCCCGGCATGCTGGCGATCTGATCGATCGCGTCCCGGTCCAGCGGTATCCGGCCCAGTGGCGTTGAGAAGGCCGCGGCCGATGGTACCGCCATGGCCTCCAGCCAGACCCGGTGCGCCGGACCCAGTAGCACGACCCGTTTGATCGTCTCGCGGACCGGTACCAACAGGCGATAGGCAAGGGCGGCTACCGGACCCGAATAGACATAGCCCGCATGGGGGACGATAAGGGCCTTGGGCGCCGGGCCGTCAGACACGGCGTCGTTGGCCGCAAACAGATCGGCCAACTCCCGACGCAGGGGTTCCGGCTGGTCCGGATAAAACAACCCCGCCACCGCAGCATGGCGTATGGACAACATAGGCAGCGCGGAGCCTTGCTCCGCCGGATTGCTCACTATAATTGAGATATAAGGGCATCGGCCCCAAGTAGCAAGGTATGGACGGCACTGTTGTACCAACACGATTCTGGCATCTGCTCGGGGATGGCCGGATTCAATGCGACCTGTGTCCGCGGCATTGCCGTCTGCGGGAGGGTCAGCGTGGGCTGTGCTATGTGCGTAAGCGTCTCGACGATGAGGTAAAGCTGGTCAGCTATGGCCGCTCCTCGGGATTCTGTGTCGATCCCATCGAGAAAAAGCCGCTCAATCATTTTTATCCTGGCAGCGCGGTGCTGTCGTTTGGTACCGCCGGCTGCAATCTTGCCTGCAAGTTCTGCCAGAACTGGGATATGAGTAAGTCGAGGGAGATGGACACCCTGGCCGACGCGGCCAGCCCGGCGCGTCTGGCCGAAGTAGCCAGGGAGGCCGGGTGCCGGAGCGTGGCCTTTACCTACAACGATCCGGTGATCTTTCTCGAATACGCGCTGGACGTGGCGGCAGCGTGCCGGAGACGCGGTATCAAGACGGTCGCGGTCACCGCCGGCTATATCGATCCCGAGCCGCGCAAGGCGTTCTTTGCCGGCATGGATGCGGCCAATGTCGATCTCAAGGCCTTTAGCGATCTGTTTTACTACAAGATCTGCGGCGCCCATCTGAAACCGGTGCTGGAGACGCTGGAATACATCAAATCCGAGACCGATACCTGGCTGGAGCTGACCACGCTGATCATCCCCGGCCACAACGACTCGGATCAGGAAATGGAAGCGATGACCCGCTGGGTGGTCGCCCACCTGGGGCCCGATGTGCCGATGCATTTCACTGCGTTCCATCCCGACTGGAAGATGATGGATGTGCCGGCGACGCCGCCGGCGACCCTGACCCGGGCCCGTCGGATCGCCCTCGATAACGGGGTCCGCTACGCTTATACGGGCAATACCTACGATCCCGAGGGTTCCAGCACCTGGTGCCATGGGTGCGGCGAGCGTCTGATCGAACGGGCCGCCTACCATATCGGCGAATGGCGTCTCGATGCAGAAGGGCGCTGCCGCCGTTGTCGGACACCGGTGGCCGGGCATTTCGCGAAGCAGGCTGACAGCCACGGCGCCCAGCCTCGCCCGGTGCGCATCGGCGGCCGGCTATAAAGCGCCAATCGGATGGGCCGCAATCACCGCGCGTCCGCCGGTTTCCAGACGGGTTGGATAGCCAGTTCAACTTCAAAGGAACCGCACAACATAGTTCCATACCGAACGATCGGTATAATTTTCCCTTAAACACCATTTTGATTCGCGATTACGCTCGAATTCAGGTCACGGCTGAATTATCGGGCTCGTCCAGCCCGATCCGTGACTCAGCCTGGCCGCGGGTGGCTTTGGCTCCGCGACCAGCCGCAACCGCGGATTTAGCTGCGGGCCAGCAGCCGCTCGGGCATCGATGCCAGGGCTCGCTGGAATACGTCCCGGTCGCCGGTGGTCCTGCCCACCACCAGGGCGCCCTGGATCGTGACCACCGCCTCCTCGGCACGATTCTCCGCGCTGTCCCGATCGAATCCGGCCTGCTCCAGCACATCGGCAATGGTCTGTCTGAAACGCACGATCGCGCCCCTGAGCTGAGGCCGGAACAGACGCCCGGCATCCCCGATACCAAAGAGCTCAAGCAGGCAGGCGAGCTCTCCGCCCCGGTAGAACTCGTTTAGCCCCAGCGTCATCAGATTGAGTCGCCGGGTCGGATTCCCGCTCTGACGCAGTGGAGAAAGCACCAACGCATTGAATCGGGCGCCAGCGCGCCCCAGCACGGCCGCCGCCATGCCTTTCTTGCCGGTCTTGAAGTGATGGTAAAGGCTTGCTTTGCCAAGGCTTGTTGCTTCGGATAGACGGGCGAGGCTGGCGCCGTCATAGCCATGCTCGCGGAATGAGTCCGCGAGCTGGTCGAGTATGTCGTCGCGGCTGCGTGGCGTGGATGGCATAAATTCTCATCGCGCGGCGAGAGCATGCGAACAAAACAAACGTTCGGTACAAAATAGCACCAGACCCGGGTCCGGGCAACAGCGTAACGGGGCGGTGTTCTGGAAGGCGCCGCCGGGGTCGGGAGCCAGACGGCACCCGACCCCGTCAAAGCGTCAATAGACGTCATGCACCGTGTTGTGGATATTGAACTTCCCGGTGGGCGTGATGATCTTCGGTCCTTTGATCACGTGTTTGAGCGTCCGGGTCTTGTCGTCCACGACGACGATGGCCGATTCCTGCTCTTTACCACTCCAGACCGAGAACCAGACCTCGTCGCCGGCCGCGTTGTATTCCGGCTGCACGATCCGTTTCGGGCCTTCGCCCAGATCGGCCCATTCAGCGATGGGCAGCATCGTGAACCCGGCATCGAGATGGGCGATGTCGAATACCGCCACACTCTGGCTGATGCCCACGTCGGGATTGAGCGGCGCGTCGACCCCCAGATTGCGGCTCTGCGGGTGATATCCGGGGTCAGTGGTTTGCCGGTGGCGCCCTTGCGCAGCACGCCGTGGCAACCAGCGCTGCAGTGAGAATTCTCCGCTCAGCTCCGCGCCGTAGATCCGCGCCCGGTCGATATTCTGCGACTGGAACAGGATGCGACCACTGTCCGGGTCGAGACCGAGCCGGATCTTGCTTTCGATAAAGTCGTCATAACGGGTGTAAAAGCCGGTCAGAACGAACAATATCTGGTGAAACAGCTGCAGGCGTTCAAGGCCGGTGAGCGCGCAGATCCCAATATGACGGCAATGAGTTCGGCGCTGTCCGACCAGGACATGGCGGATATTGCCGCCTGGTACTCATCCCAGGCCTGCAAATAGTCATCGCACCTTACTGCAGGGGCCCCGGGACTCTCGGGGCCCCTGGATTTTTTTTCGCCCCAATCGTTTGTAGGCTAAGATCACGTCCTGTTCTTGCCGTTTGAGCGGCACCCGGCAGCACTTGCCGCAGCCCGTCGTGCCCACACTCTATGCCCGGACCCGTTTTGCAGCAGCGCATCGGCTCATCAGGCCTGGTCCTGATCTTCGCCAATCTCGTGCCCCTGTTTGGCATCGTGTTCCTGGATTGGGACGTGTTCGCGCTGCTGTTGCAGTTCTGGTTCGAGAACGTGTTTATCGGCATCTTCGCGATGATCAGGATCGCCACCGCCAGAGAGAACAGGAGTTTCGAGACGCGTTTTTTTCTGCCGGTCTTTTTCCTGTTCCACTACGGCCTGTTCACGCTTGGCCATGGTGCGTTGCTGGTCGATCTGTTTGGTGGTGGTGATTACGACATGGCGCAGATGGTGCGGCCGGAGTTCTGGCTGGGGCTGGCGGCCCAGACCGGTATCACCATCGCGGTCGTGGCCTTGTTCGTCTCTCACCTCTACTCGTTTGTCGACAACTACATTTTCCGCCAGGAGTACCTGCGGCTGGATGCCCGCAAGGCCATGACCCTGCCGTATCCGCGCATCATGATCCTGCACGTGTCGTTGCTGGCAGGTGGCTTTTTGCTCCAGCAGTTCGGCCAGCCGGCGGCCGGGCTGGTGATCTTCGTCGCGCTCAAGGTGGCTCTCGATCTGTCGCTGCATCGGCGCGAGCATCGCCGGCTGCAGAACACGGGTCAGTCATAGCGGAAGGCGCGGTCCGTTGTCTTTGTCCGGCCGGGCTGTGGCGTTGGCTATCCTGGTCCCGGGAGGACAATGAAGAAATGGCAGCCGGCTGCTATCCTGCGGATGCCCCAAAAAAGAAGGCGACCAAGACATGCTGGATACAGACGCTCTTGCCAGGCGCTTCGGTTACAGCGGATTGTTGATCACGTTGTTCCTGCTCGCCTTTATCGGGCCGCTGTTCAGTGGCCGGGCATGGGAAGCCCTGTTGATCGGTGCATTGAGTATTGCGGCAGCTCTTGCCGCCGTTCTTGCGGCGCGGGGATCTCGAGCCAGACAGGCAGTCCTCGTTTTGCTGGCCGTGTCGTTCATAACCACCCATGTGCTCATGGCCACTACCGGGGAGGTGGCTTGGGAGATGGTCTACCAGGTGATAGGCACGGTTTTCTTCGGGTACGTGGCGTTGGTCCTGCTGAAGAGAATCCTGCTGCAGAGCGCGCACGTGGATAGTCAGATCATCGCCGGTTCGGTGGCCGTATATCTCCTCATAGGCGTCGTCTTCGCGTATCTGTTCGCGTTCCTGGATTTGTATACCCCCGGTGCTTTCTCCTTGGCGGACCCGGGGGCCGATCTGGGCACCGATTTCTATTACTACAGCATGGTGACGCTGACGACCCTGGGTTATGGCGATATCACGCCCGTGTTGCCGATCGCCCGTGGGTTGGCCGCGTTCGAGGCGCTCATCGGCCCGCTGTATCTCACTGTGCTGGTCGCGCGGCTGGTGGGCATGCATATCAGCACGAGCATCAACGCACCCGATCGCCGCGAGTAGATATCTCAGGTCACAGCCTCGAATGCACGCCTGATCTCCTCGACCTGCTGGCCCGAATAACAGGCGGTATCCTCCAGGTGTCCCCAAACTGGTAACGGCCAGCAGGGATCGGATTCGCGTCTGCCTATCACGTGCAGATGGAGTTGTGGCACGACATTGCCGATGGCGGCGAAGTTGACCTTGGGCCAGCCCAGCTCCTTCTTGATGAAACGGGATACCCGCGTCGCGTCATCGAGGGCCTTGCTGCGGAATACTGCCGGGAGATCGAGCAGATCGGTGACGTCGGTTTCGGGGACCAGGATAAACCAGGGCACTACCGCGTTCCGGTGCAGCAGCAGGTGACAAAAACTCATCTGGCCGAGCCGATGACAGTCTTCGATTAGCTCGGGATGGAGGCTAAAGCTGCGGGGTTTCGGGGGTGTACCCATAATCGATCCATTGGGGTCGGAGCCTACGCTTAGTATAGGCACCGGCGATTCTATCCGCGGTCCTCTCTCTTACGACGATGGGGCTGTCCGGTAGGGTGCGTAGCTGTAGTACTTGGGCCGGTCGTCCAGCCGGACATGCAGCCAGAACACGCCCTGACCGGCGGTGCTCAGCCACACCGGATCAGGCTTCAGCAGCCGCGTGGTCATGGCCCGGCCCACGTGGCGCCAGAACGCGTGTTGCTGGCGCGCTGGCGCGCCCCGGCAGAACGCGGCCAGATGAGCGTAGGCC
>JBATKC010000382.1:0-3576 GCA_049669065.1 Gammaproteobacteria bacterium | reverse complement strand
CCCGGCGGCCGCGCGGCGGCCACGCCGCTGGCTCCCGATCGCCGTGGCTGCGAGTGTGCTTATCGCAGTCGGCGTGACGGTCAACAATTTCTACGACGCCCGCTACTTCAGTGACGGCGATCTGGCCACCGATGTGATCGCCCATGTGCATCACGAGCCGGGATCCCTGAGGCGCACCGAGTCGTTGGTCGAGAGCGGCGAATTCGACCAGGTCTTGCGCAAGGCGGGCGCGCGCTTGTCGGTGACGCCTGCTGCAGTCAACTACGTTCGGCTGTGCCCGTTCCGCGGTCACATGGTGGCGCATTTTGTAGTCCAGGCCCGGCATGGGCCGGTCACCGTGTTGTTGTTGCCTGATGAGCGGGTCGACACGCGTGTTGCGTTGGATGAAGACGGATTCATCGGCACCATCGTGCCGTTGGAACACGGCGGTAGCATCGCCGTCGTGGGTGAGGCTGATGAAGACATCAGCGAAGTGAGGGATCAGGTAGCCAACGCGCTGCGTTGGCGGCTGTGATAGCGCCCCTGACCGGGGGTAATTGTTGTCCCGCAAGGGGCTTGTTCCGATAGGAGAAAGAGACCATGAGCGAGAAAACCATCAAACCCGTTTCCCTGGCTGTCGGCGCTGCGCTGGCGACTTCCCTGGCCGGGATTTCCGTGGCTAACGCGGACACCACCCCGTTCGCGATGACCGCGCTGAGCAGCGGCTACATGGCTGATGCCCACATGGGCGAAGGCAAGTGTGGCGAAGGCAAATGCGGCGGCGAAAAGGGTGAAGAGGGCAAGGGCGAAGAAGGCAAGTGCGGCGAAGGCAAGTGCGGTGGCGAGAAGGGTGACGAGGGCAAGTGTGGCGAAGGCAAGTGCGGTGGCGAGAAGGGTGAAGAGGGCAAGTGCGGCGGCAGCTCCTGATCCTATCCGTTACAGGCCCTGAATAGGGCACTGACGGCAAACCCCGGCCGGGTGACTGGCCGGGGTTTGCTCTTTTTGACAATCCGATGTGTGGTGATGGCCAAAGCATCCAAAGAAACACAACGTTGCCCCTGGGCGCTCGGCGTCAGCCAGGCCTACCTCGATTACCACGACCGCGAATGGGGCGTGCCGGTCCGTGACGAGCGTCGCCAGTTCGAATTCCTCACCCTCGAAGGGGCCCAGGCCGGATTGTCCTGGTCCACAATCCTGCACAAACGCGACGGCTATCGGCGCGCATTCGCCGACTTTGATCCCGAAAAGGTAGCGCGTTTCACGCCGCGCCGGATCGAGAAACTGCTGCAGGATCCCGCCATCGTCCGCAACCGGTTAAAGGTGTCATCCACCGTCAGCAACGCCAGAGCCTTCCTTGCGGTGCAGGAAGCGTGCGGCAGCTTTTGCGACTACCTGTGGGGTTTTGTCGATGGCATTCCGGTACAGAATCGCTGGCGCCGCCAGCAGGATGTGCCCGCGTCGACGCCACTATCCGACCGCATCAGCAAGGACCTGAAGCGGCGGGGTTTCCGTTTCGTCGGCAGCACCATCGTCTATTCTCATCTGCAGGCCACCGGGCTGGTCAACGACCACCTGCTGGATTGTTTCCGCTATGAGGCGTGTCAGCACGCTAAGCTATAAGCTGACCCGCGTCGGCATGCGACCGCACGACGTACCTGTCCCATCGAGGAGATTCCCATGCACCCTGTCATCACCGGCGTCACCGCGGCGCTGATCAGCCTGTTGTTCCTGGCCTTATCGGCGCGTGTCGCCAGTCTCCGCCACAGCGGGAAAATTGGTATCGGTGATGGGGGCAACAAGGTTCTCAGCCGGGCTATCCGCGCCCACGGCAATCTGGCCGAACACGCGCCGTTTATTCTGCTGTTGATGTTGTGTTATGAAATAAGCGGCGGCGCTCGCTGGTTGCTGATCGCCAGCGGTGCGGCATTCCTGATCGCCAGGATCCTGCATGCACTGGGACTGCTGCGTACCGCTGGCACCTCATTCGGCCGTTTCTGGGGCGTGGCGCTGACCTGGGCCGTGCTGTTAGTGCTGGCGCTGGCCAATCTCGGCCAGTTGCTCTGAATCGCCAGTTCAATCCGGTGCCGCGCTGGCACCAGACTCCCGCGCAAACACCTGAGTGTCGTCCCGGAATGATTTGAATTCCAGCGCGTTGCCCGCGGGATCACGCAAGAAAAGCGTGGCTTGTTCTCCGGCCCGGCCCGGAAAACGGACTTTCGGGCCGATCAGGAACTCGGTCCCGCGCGCCCTTAGCCGTGCAGCCAGCGACTCCCACTCATCCCATGCCAGGATCAGCCCGAAATGCCGGGCCGGCACCCGATCGCCGTCCACGGCGTTGGCATCAGCCACATCAATGGACGCTACCAGATGGGCCGTTATCTGGTGGCCGCGGAAGTCAAAATCGATCCAGCGCGGTGCTTCGCGGCCAACGCCACATCCGAGCACGCTGGTATAAAAATCCCGCGCCGCCTCCAGATCGGTGACCGGAAACGCCAGATGAAATCGCGGCTGTGAGCGGCTCAAGATTTCAACCCGAGCCAGTCCCGGGGCCGCAAAAAACCCTCGTACAAGGCAGCTTCCGGCGATCCTGGGTCGGGTCTCCAGTCATAGCGCCAACTGACCAGCGGTGGCAGCGACATAAGGATGGATTCGGTGCGGCCGCCTGACTGGAGGCCGAACAAAGTGCCGCGGTCATAGACCAGATTGAACTCCACATAGCGGCCGCGCCGATAGACCTGGAACTCCCGTTCCCGTTCACCAAATGCGGTGTCGCGACGGCGCTCCGCGATCGGCCGGTAGCCTGCCAGGAACGCGTCGGCCGTGCTGCGTGAGAAGGCGAAGCTGCGTTCAAAGCCCCATTCGTTGAGATCGTCAAAAAACAGACCGCCGGCCCCACGGGTCTCGTTGCGATGGCGCAGGAAGAAATATTCGTCACACCACTGCTTGAAACGCGGATACACATCGTCGCCGAATTCGACACAGGCGTCCCTGGCCACGTTGTGCCAGTGGACCGCATCCTCTTCGAAGCCGTAATAGGGGGTCAGGTCGAAGCCGCCGCCGAACCACCAGACCGGCGTCTCACCGGGTTTCTCCGCGACAAAGAATCGCCAGTTGCCGTGCGTCGTCGGCACATAAGGATTATGGGGATGCAGCACCATAGACACGCCCATGGCTTTGAAGCTGCGGCCAGCCAGTTCCGGCCGTCGCGCACTCGCCGTCGGCGGCAGACGATCGCCATGCACCAGCGAGAAATTGATCCCGCCCTTCTCGAACAGCGCGCCGTCTTCCAGGACCCGGCTATCGCCGCCGCCACCTTCCGGGCGCTGCCATTGCTCGCGGCGGAAGCGGCCGCCGCCGTCAAGTTGTTCCAGACCGTCGGTAAGCTGGTCGTGGAGCGAGCGCAGCCATGTTTCCACCGCGCAAATATTCGACTCGTCGACGCTCATGTTTTTCCCCATTTCGTTTCAGCTTGTCCGCAGCACTTCACCCGTGCTGGCGCGACGGATTTCGCTCGGTCGCGAGTAGCCGCCAACCGCGCCCGGCAGAATCTCGTCGACGACGGAAGCAAACCGGCGGCGCGTCTGCAGGGTGCTGCGC
>JBATKC010000381.1:0-6931 GCA_049669065.1 Gammaproteobacteria bacterium | reverse complement strand
CCGTCGGGGCTGTTGACGGCCCAGTGGCAGGATTGGCTGGCGGTGGTGCGGCTGGCCGCCGCCTATGCGCGCGAGCAGGTCGGCCCCGACGCACCGCTGCTGCTCGGCGGTTATTCCAATGGCGGGTCGCTGGTGATGAAATACACGGCTGACGCCATCGAAAACGGCGACCCGTTGCCGGCACAGATCCACCTGTTCTCGCCAGCGATCGGCATCACGCGGCTGGCGGTGTTCGCCGGCTGGCACCGGCTGCTGGCCGGCATCCCGTATTTCAAGAAAGTCCGCTGGGAAGGCATCATTCCGGAATACGACCCATACAAATACAACTCGTTTCCCAAGATAGCCGGCCATCAGAGCTGGGAGATCACGCGTGCGCTGGACAGACAATTGAGGCGGCTCGCGGCCAGCGGCCAGATCAGCGCGATGCCGCCCATACTCGCTTTCCAGTCGCTGGCGGACGCGACCGTGCTGACCGATGCCGTCGTCGGAACTCTGTTCGATCAGCTGACGGTGCCGAACAGCGAACTGGTGCTATTCGACGTAAACCGCAGCGACAAGATGCAGCTGTTCCTGCGGCCGTCCTACCGCGCGATGCTGGAACGGGTGGAGGCGGATCCAAAGCGCAACTATGTGCTGACCCTGGTCCGCAATCGTGACGGTGATCGTTTCAAGGTCGAGGCGGTGTCCCGCGTCGCCGGTAGCGCGACGACCGGACGACAGCCGCTGGACCTGGTATGGCCGCCACAGGTCTATTCCATGACCCATGTGGCGGTGCCGTTCCCGGAGGATGACCCGATCTATGGCGCGACCGCCCAACCACCGCTTGCGCTGGCCAATATCTCGCCACGCGGCGAGCGCGGCGTCCTGCGCGTTTCTGTCGAGCAATTCATGCGTCTGCGCCACAATCCTTTCTTTCCCTATATGACTGATCGGATTGAGGATTTCATGTCTCCGCTGGCGCCCTCGACACGCTGATCCGGGGTCCGCGCGGCGTTCTGCCGCGTAGCAGCATTGGCGGGTTGATCTGTGTATCATCGGGGGTTGCAGACGAGGCCTTGCGCGTCTGCGCCGACCTTGACGCTAGCCCGATCCAGGAGGACCCGTTTCCATGACCGACGCCTACGTTTTCGATCACGTACGCACGCCACGCGGCCGCGGCAAGCCCGATGGCGCGCTCCATGAAGTGGCGCCCATCCGGCTGGTTGCGCAGGTACTCGAGGCACTGAGAAAACGCAATGAACTGGATACGGCAGCAGTGGAGGACGTGATCCTCGGCTGCGTCACGCCGGTGGGCGAGCAGGGCGCGAATATCGCCCGGGTCGCCGCGATCGAAGCGGGTTATGCCGAGAATGTGCCGGGCAAGCAGATCAATCGTTTTTGCGCCTCCGGCCTGGAGGCGATCAACAGCGCCGCCGCTGTCGTGATGTCGGGGCAATCGGATCTGATCATCGCCGGTGGCGTGGAGTCCATGTCGCGGATCCCGATGGGCTCGGACGGTGGCGCCTGGGCTACCGATCCGCAGGTCGCGTATGACAGTTATTTCGTCCCCCAGGGGATCAGCGCGGATCTTATCGCGACCCGCTATGGCTTCTCCCGCCGTGACGTGGACACGTATGCGGCGGAGAGCCAAAAACGCGCCGCCCATGCCTGGGAGCAGGGCTACTTTTCGCGATCGGTGATGCCGGTCACCGACCACATGGGCGAGGTCCTGCTGGAGCGGGACGAGCATATGCGGCCCGGCACCAGTGCCGATGATCTGGGGAACCTGAAGCCGGCGTTCGAGGTAATGGGCGGTCAATTCGGCTTCGATTCGGTGGCCTTGCAGCGCTATCCCGATGTCGAGCGTATCGATCACGTGCACACCGGTGGCAACTCCAGCGGCATCGTCGACGGGGCTTCGGTGGTGCTGGTCGGCAGCCGCGCCGCTGGCGAACGCCTGGGTCTGAAGCCGCGCGCGCGGATCAAGAGTTTCGCTTCCGTCGGCAGCGAGCCGACGATCATGTTGACGGGTCCGGCGCCGGCATCGCTACGCGCGCTGGACAAGGCCGGTATGGCGGTCGGCGATATCGACCTGTACGAACTCAATGAGGCCTTTGCCGCGGTCGTGCTGCGTTTCATGCAGCAACTGGACATCGACCACGACCGGATCAACGTCAACGGCGGCGCCATTGCACTCGGCCACCCGCTCGGCGCCACCGGCGCTATGGTGTTCGGTACCGCGCTCGACGAGATGGAGCGGCGTGGACTCGATAATGCGCTCGTCACTCTCTGTATCGGCGCCGGCATGGGCACCGCAACGATCATCGAACGCGTCTGAGGGCCGCTCGAGCCATTCAGCGCAACGGAAGGAATCCATGAGCAATACACTCGCTTACACACAAGACGAGCAGGGCATCGTCACCCTGACCATCGATGTACCCGATCGCCCGATGAACGTGCTGACGCCGGAGTTCATGTCCGAGCTCGATCAGGCAATCGACCGGATCGTCGCCGATGACTCCGCGCGTGGCGCGGTCATCACCTCGGCCAAGTCGTCATTTATCGCTGGCGCCGACCTCAAAGAGCTGGTCGGCGTGTTCGAACAGGGCCTGGATGAGACGCAGATCTACGCCTTCGCCGGGAAGTATTCGCATCTCTATCGCCGGCTCGAGAGCTGCGGCAAGCCGTTCGTCGCGGCCATCAACGGCACCGCCCTCGGCGGCGGTCTGGAGCTTTGTCTGGCCTGCCATCATCGCGTCGTGCTGGACAATCCGAAGACCCGCATCGGCTTGCCCGAGGTCCAGGTCGGGTTGCTGCCGGGCGCCGGCGGCACCCAGCGCCTGCCGCGCCTGATCGGTATCCGCGAAGCCTTGCCGCTGATGCTGGAAGGCCGTCACCTGGGAGCGGCCAAGGCGGTGGAGCTGGGTATCTGCCACGAGCTTGCGTCGGATATCGATGAGATGATGGAGAAAGCTCGGACCTGGCTACTCGAAAGCGGTGATCCGGTCGCACCCTGGGACAAGAAAGGCTTCAAGGTCCCCGGTGGTGCCGGCGGCATGCACCCGGCGACGGTGCAGGCGTTTATGGCTGGCAACGCGATGGTGGCGGAGAAGACGCAACACAACTATCCGTCGCCGATCGCGATCATGTCTTGTGTCTATGAGGGTACCCAGCTGCCGATCGACAAGGGCCTGAAGGTCGAGCTGCAGTACTTTACCCGCCTGTTGTCGGGGCCGGTCGCACGCAACATGATCCGCACGCTGTTTATCGACAAGGGTGCGGCGGACAAACTGGTGCGGCGCCCGGCCGGTATCGACAAGAGCAAGGTGGAGAAACTCGGCGTCCTCGGTGCCGGCATGATGGGCGCGGGTATCGCCTATGTTTCGGCCACCGCCGGTCAGCAGGTCGTGTTGCTGGATACGGAGCTGGAGAGTGCCGAGAAGGGTAAGGCCTACTCGCGGACGCTGCTGGAAAAACGGGTGGCTCGCGGCAAGATGTCCGAGTCTGACGCTGCGGCCGTCCTGGAACGCATCCTCACGACCACCGACTACGCTGATCTCGAGGGATGTGATCTGGTGATCGAGGCGGTGTTCGAAAATCGCAAGATCAAGGCTGAAGTGACGGCCAGGACCGAGGCGGTGATCCCAAGCAGCGCTATATTCGCCAGCAACACGTCTACCTTGCCGATCACCGGGCTGGCCGAAGCCTCGTCGCGGCCGGAGCAATTCATCGGTATCCATTTCTTCTCGCCGGTAGACAAGATGCCGCTGGTCGAGGTGATCGTCGGCAAGAAGACCGGGGATGAGGCGATCGCCCGAGCGCTGGATTACATCCAGCAGATCCGCAAGACGCCGATCGTGGTCAATGACAGTCGCGGGTTCTACACCAGCCGTTGTTTCAGCACCTATGTCCGCGAAGGCATGGAACTGCTCAGCGAGGGCGTGAAACCGGCGTTGATCGAGAACGCGGCACGCATGGCCGGGATGCCGGTTGGTCCGCTGGCGGTCCACGACGAAGTGACCATCGATCTGTCTTACAAGATCATGAAGCAGACGCAGAAAGACATGGGCGAGGCCTATGTCGCATCAGCGGCAGACGATGTCATCGTACGCTTTGTCGAGGAGTTCAAGCGTCCGGGCAAGCGCTTCGGTGCCGGATTCTACGAATATCCCGAGGGTGGCAGGAAGTTCCTGTGGCCCGGTCTGGCCGATGCTTTCCCGCCGGCGGAGACACAGCCGACGGTGGCAGAGATCCAGCAGCGGCTGCTCTATATCCAGTCGCTGGAAACCGCCCGCTGTATGGAAGAGGGTGTGGTCACCGAAACCGCCGATGCGGATATCGGCTCCGTTTTCGGCTGGGGCTTCCCGCCATGGTCAGGCGGCACGCTCTCCTACATCGATACCGTGGGCATCGAACGTTTTGTCAGCGAGTGCGAAAGGCTGACCGGGGAATTGGGTCCACGCTTCGACCCGCCAGCCTGGCTCAGGCAGCGCACGGCTGCCCGGTGACCGACAATCCCGCATGACCCGGAGGCAACCATGAGCGAGACGCCCGCGGCCCGGATGGACGTGCACGGAAGCGTGGCCATGATCACGCTGGATCGGCCACAGGCGCGCAACGCGCTGGGTGGTGCGGTGGCTGGCGCGCTGCACGCAGCGCTGATGGACGCGGCCGCTGATACCGGAATCAGGGCAGTGGTCTTGACCGGCACCGGCGGCGCGTTTAGCGCCGGTGCGGATCTCAAGGAAGGCCTGCCGGAGACGCACCGGGTCGAGGACATGATCAACAGCCGCTATCGTCCCTCGCTGGAGCTGATCGTCGGTATGGAAAAGCCGGTCATCGCCGCCGTATCCGGCGCCGCCGCCGGCATCGGCCTGTCTTTTGCGCTGGCCTGTGATCTCGTGGTGATGGCCGAGAGCGCCTTCTTGCTGGCCCCGTTCTCGACCATCGGCCTGTTGCCCGATGGCGGCGCGACCTGGTTTTTGTCCCGCCGTCTCGGTTATCACCGCGCTTTCCAGCTGTGTATCGAAGCCGAACGGATCCCGGCGGCTGTCTGCGTGGAGCACGGGCTTGCCAACCGGGTGGTGGCGGACGCCGATCTCGTCGCTGAGACACTCGCCTGGGCAGCCAGCCTCGCTGAGCGCGCGCCACTGGCGCTGGCCGGTACCAAACTGGCCATGCGTCAGGCCATGCACCTGTCCCTCGGCGAGACGATCGCGCTCGAGGCGCGGATGCAGAACCGCTGCGCCGGCAGTGACGATTGCCGCGAGGGCGTCGCTGCCTTCCTGGCCAAACGCAAACCGGAGTACAAGGGGCGCTGAGCCCGTCTCTCTTCTGCAAGGAGATTTATGGAGCGGACAATTTTCGACATGGAACATGACATGTTCCGGGATTCGGTACGTAAATTCCTCCAGCGTGAAGTGGCGCCCCACGTCGATTGTTGGCACGAACAGGGCATCGTGGATCGGGAGGTCTTCCGTAAGGCGGGCGAGCAGGGTCTGTGTCTGATGTGGGCGGACGAGGAGTTCGGCGGCCTCGGTCTCGAGGACTTCCGTTACGAGCAGATCATCATCGAGGAGATTGTCCATCACGGTGATCCCGGCTTCGGACTGTCGCTGCACAGCCGCCTGGTCGGCCCCTATCTGGGCACGCTAGGCAGCCCTGAGCAGCAGAGCCGTTTTCTCCCGGGTTGTGTCAGCGGCGAGACCATCCTCGGTATCGCGATGTCTGAACCCGGCACCGGCAGCGACGTGTCCGGTATCCGCACACGCGCCGAAGACATGGGCGATCACTATCTGCTAAATGGCTCCAAGATCTATATCTCCAATGGCATCAACGGCGATCTTTTTGTGGTCGCGGCCCGCACCGTGGCTGATCAGCCCCACGGGCTCGGATTGTTCCTGGTCGAGCGCGACATGGAAGGTTTCACTCGCGGCCGCAACCTGAAGAAGATGGGTCTCAAGGCGCAGGACACGGCAGAGTTGTTCTTCGACAACGTCAAGGTGCCGAAAGACAATGTGCTCGGTGACCCGCACAAGGGGTTCTATTACCTGATGCAGTTCCTGGCCGAGGAACGGCTGATCGTCGCGGTCGGCTGTGTGGCAGCTGCCGAGGCCGCGCTGCAGACCACGATCGAGTACGTCAAGGAACGCAAGGCGTTCGGGCAGCCCATCGCCGCATTCCAGAACACCCGGTTCAAGCTTGCGGATATGCGCACCCGGATAGACGTGGCGCAGACGTTTGTCGATCGGCTGGTGATGGACCATAACGCCGGCAAGCTGAGCGCCGAAGTCGCCGCCGAGGCCAAGGTCTTTTGCAGCGAACTGGAGGGCTGGGTCACCGACGAGTGTCTGCAGCTCCACGGTGGCGCAGGATATATGGACGAGTATCGGATCTCGCGTCTGTATGCGAATGCGCGCGTGTCGCGCATCTACGCGGGCAGCTCAGAGATCATGCGCGAGATCATCGCCCGCGGCATGGGGCTGGATCCGCGCCAGGTCGAGCGAGGCTGAGGGCTGAGATGCGACGATGAAGTCGAGGCAGGCTGCCACCAGGATGTTCCGATGAGCGGGCCGCTCGAGGGCCTGCGCATCATCGAACTCGCCGGTCTCGGCGCCGGACCCTACTGCGGCATGATGCTGGCCGACATGGGCGCGGAGGTGATTCGGGTCGAACGCATGCCGCCACCGCAGCCGCTTCCCGACGTCCTGGCCCGGGGCCGCCGGTCTGTCGCGCTGGACCTGAAGGATCCGGCCGCGCTGGAAGCTCTGTTCAAGCTGATAGAGACCGCCGACGGATTGTTCGAGGGCTTCCGGCCCGGGGTGGCCGAGCGTCTCGGATTTGGTCCGGATATCTGTTTGCAGCGGAATCCCCGACTCGTTTACGGCCGCATGACCGGCTGGGGGCAGGACGGTCCACTGGCCCGGTCCGCGGGTCATGACATCAACTATAT
>JBATKC010000380.1:0-2360 GCA_049669065.1 Gammaproteobacteria bacterium | reverse complement strand
GGTCAGCACCTGCAGCTTGGCCGTCGGCAGCGTACCGCGCAGGCTGGCGGCATTGTCGCCGCCGGACACTGCGTTGACCGCCTGTTTGACCTGTTCCAGCGCTGCCTGGTCCTGGGAGCGCGGATTGATCACCATGGTCTTTTCGAACTCGTCCTGATCGACGTCGTCCACCTGCTGATCCACGAATCGCAGCTGGTGATGACCGATTGTGATCAGATCGCCGTTTTGCAGCGCGTGTTTCTTGATCAGCTTGCCATTGACATAGGTGCCATTGGTGCTGTTCAGATCCTCCAGGAAGGAGTCATTGAGGATGTTTATGATCAGGGAGTGATGGCCGCTGACCGCGGGATTATCGATACGCACATCGTTGTCCGGAAGCCTGCCAACGGTATAGCGTTCCTTGCTCATGTTGTATTCGGCGAGCACCTGGCCGTCGAGGCTGAGTACGAGTCTTGCCATGGGTCTTTCCGTTCCTGCTGCTTGCGCCGTCCGCCCTGTCAACTGAGCCAGGACTTCAAGCGACCGATAAATCCGTTGTGCACCGCGAACGAGGACGATACCTCCGCCAGCGCGACCGAGACATTGTCCCGGCCTCCATTTTCATTTGCCAGTTCGATCAACTGCTCAGCGACGGTCTGAAGATTAGCACTAAACGTACTGATAGTTAAATGAATATCTTCATCTTCGACCATATCCGAGAGACCGTCCGAGCAAAGCAGATATATGTCCCCGGGCTCGACTGTCTCTTCCTGGACTTCGACATCCACCGAGGCTTCGACGCCCAGCGCCCTTGTAACATAATTCTTGTTGGTTGACCGCTGCGCTTCCTCGCGTGAGTAGAAACCGCGATCCACCAGTTCCTGGAGCAGGGAGTGGTCCAGCGTCATCTGCTCGAAGCGGTCGTCACGCAGGCGGTAGACGCGGGAGTCGCCCACATGGGCGATCGACACCCGGTCGTCAAAGAACATGCAGGTGGCGAGGGTGGTCCCCATGCCCTGACAGTTGGGCTGGGTCTGCGCGGTCTGCCAAATGATCTTGTTGGCCCTGGCGACAGCATCGCGCAGCGCGATGGTCTGGCGCATCAGCCCGCTCTCGCTGTCTGTGTCGCCGCGGTTGTGGCGGGCCGCGGCTTCGCGCATGAGTTTGGTGACGACGTTGGCGGCCAGTTCCGCGGCCACCTCGCCAGCGTTGTAGCCGCCCATGCCATCCGCCAGCGCCAGCAGGCCGATGTCCATGTCCGAGATCACCGCGTCTTCGTTATGATCGCGCACGCGTCCGGTGTCGCTGCAACGGACGACCTTTATCTTGCCCTTGAGGCTCGGGAATCGGGTTGTCTTGCCGCCAGAATCGCTCATGCCGCCTCGGCGTCCGCGCATGCCCGCAGGGCTGCGGCCATTTCTGCGCCACAGCCGAATCTGGCTGAAGGATCCTTGTGCAAGGCCCGCTCAACGATAAGGTCGATGGCCGGCGTCAAATCCGGCCGATGAGCGGAGGGCGCATCGTGCGCTTCGTGCAGGATGCTCTGCATGAGCCCCACCATTGAGTCTCCCTTGAACGGCAGTTGGCCTGTCAACAGCTGGTATAGGGTAACACCAAGACAGAACAGGTCTGAAGCAAAAGTTACCGGCTGCCCGGCCAGATCTTCGGGCGATTTGAATGACAACTTGCCATGCAGCAGACGCACCGTGGTATGCCCCGATTGCGCCAGACGAGCGAATCCGAAGTCGGTGATCTTGATGCGGCCCCGCTCTCGGTCATAGATGATCTTGGACGGACAGATATCCCGGTGTACCACGCCGCAGCCATGGGCGTAGGCCAGGGCATCCGCGGCGAATGCGATCTGCTCCACTGCCTCATCGACCGCCAGCCGCTGCGGACCCGAAATATAGTCCTCGAGCGGTAGACCGCTGAGATGCTCCATCGCCAGCCAGGCAACGCCCTGGGTTTCGCCGGAATCGAGGATCTGGCGGATGCAGGGGTGGTCCAGCTGCGAGGCCGTCTGCACCTCGCGGAAAAACTGTTTACGCGCCTCGTCCTGATCGCGCGGGGCAAACTCATCCACCAGCCGCAGGGTCTTGATCACGGCGGCAAGGCCGTCACTCCCGCGCTGGGCGAGATACAGGTTGCCCGCGGGGGCTCTGCCTATTTCCTCGATGACTTCGAAATCGCCGTACATGTGATGTTTCCCGTCGCCCGCAGCGATGCAACAATGCGCACCCGGCCACTCCTGTCCGGCGGCGTGCACGCAAGCCGCCCGCCCGGTGCGGGGCAGACAGCACTTTGCTCCAACGGTAAAGTTGCCCTGCCGGGCAATTCTCTGTCCGTGATCCAGGTACCAGAATGGCCAAGCAACGCTCCGT
>JBATKC010000379.1:0-9723 GCA_049669065.1 Gammaproteobacteria bacterium | reverse complement strand
CGTCTCCATGGTCGATCTGACCTTCGAGGCCGCCCGGGACACCAGCGTCGATGAGATCCACAGTGTGTTGCGCAAGGCATCCGAGGGCGCGCTGAAAAACATCCTCGGCTACAATGATGGGCCGCTGGTTTCGATCGACTTCAATCATGATCCGCGTTCGTCGATCTACGAGTCGCACCTGACCCGCGTGTCCGGGGGCAATCTGGTCAAGGTGTGCTCCTGGTATGACAACGAATGGGGTTTCTCCAACCGGATGCTGGACACCACCATCGCGTTGATGAACGCCTGAACCGCGGGCAAACAGGAGCGGGGCATGAAGATCATCCGCATGCAGGACCTTGATCTGAGCGGCAAGCGGCTGCTGATCCGCGAGGATCTCAACGTACCGGTCAAGGACGGCAGGGTCACAAGCGACGCGCGCATCCGGGCGTCATTGCCGACGATCCAGGCGGCGCTGGACGGTGGCGCCGCGGTGATGCTGATGTCCCACCTCGGGCGGCCGGTAGAGGGCCAGTTTGACGCGGCCTTCTCGCTGGCGCCGGTCGCCGCACACCTCGGCGAGCTGCTTGGCCGCGCGGTGAGGCTGGAGTCCGACTGGCTCGACGGGGTCGAGCTCGATCCGGGCGAGGTAGTGTTATGCGAGAACGTGCGTTTCAACGTCGGTGAAAAGAAGGACGATGAAACGCTGGCGAAGAAGATGGCGGCGCTGTGCGACATCTATGTGATGGACGCATTTGGCACCGCCCACCGCGCCCAGGCCAGCACCCATGGCGTGGCGCGCTTTGCGCCAGTGGCCTGTGCGGGGCCGCTGCTGCTTGGCGAGCTGGAGGCATTGTCGCGGGCTCTGGATGAACCCGCGCGGCCGCTGGTCGCCATCGTCGGCGGCTCCAAGGTGTCGACCAAGCTGACGGTCCTCGAGAGTTTGATCGGCAAGGTGGATCAGCTGATCGTCGGCGGCGGTATCGCGAATAACTTTCTCGCCGCCCAGGGTCATGATGTCGGCAAGTCGCTGTATGAACCGGATCTGGTCGGCGCTGCAGCGGGGCTGATGGAACAGGCCAGCAGCTCGGGCGCCACCATCCCGGTGCCAACTGATGTCCGGGTGGCCGAAGAGTTCGTGGAGACCGCGGCGGCGATGGTGCGACCGGCAGACGGCGTCGGTGCCACCGAGATGATCCTGGATGTAGGCCCGGAGACCGAGGCTCACTATGCGGGGCTGCTGCGCCAGGCCGGTACGATCGTGTGGAACGGTCCGGTTGGTGTATTCGAATTCCCGGCCTTTGCCGAGGGCACGCGCGCGCTGGCCGAGGCAATCGCGGACAGTCCGGCTTTCTCCATCGCCGGCGGCGGCGACACGCTGGCGGCGCTGGACCAATTCGGTATCGCCGATCGCGTCTCCTATATTTCGACTGGCGGCGGTGCCTTCCTCGAGTTCCTCGAAGGCAAAACGCTGCCGGCCGTGGCCATGCTGGTTCAGCGAGCCGCCGGCTGAGGCCGGCCGGACCGCCGTGCAGCTCGCATCCGCACCAGATCTGCAACGCCGGCCGGCACGAGGAATCCGATGACGCCAAAGAAGAAGCGGACCAAGATCGTTGCCACCCTCGGTCCCGCCACCGATAACCCAGAGGTCCTCGAATCCCTGTTCCGGGCCGGCGTGGACGTGGTGCGGGTCAATTTCTCTCATGGCACCGCGGCGGATCATCGCCAACGCGTTGAGATGATCCACGCGGTCTCAGCCCGGGTCGGCGAGGATGTGGCGGTGCTCGGCGATCTGCAGGGTCCGAAGATCCGCACCGAGCGTTTCCGCGACGGTCCGGTCACGCTGGAAGAGGGCGATGATTTCGCGCTCGATACTGCGCTGGCGCCGGATGCCGGCGACCGGAGTGCGGTAGGTGTCACCTACAAGGACCTGGCCGCCGATGTGTCACCGGGCGACGTGTTGCTGCTCAATGATGGGGCCATCACGCTGACGGTCAATACGGTCGAAGGCACACGCATATCGTGCACGGTGGATGTCGGTGGCGTGCTCTCGGACAACAAGGGTATCAATCGTCAGGGTGGCGGGCTGTCCGCACGGGCGCTGACGGACAAGGATCGGGCCGATCTGCGCACAGCGGTCGAACTGGGGGTCGATTATCTGGCCATCTCCTTCCCACGCGATGCAGAGGACATAGAGGAGGCGCGCCGCCTGTTGCGGGAGGCTGGCGGCAAAGCGCTGCTGGTGGCCAAGATAGAACGCGCCGAGGCGGTGGCCAACATCGAGGAGATCACCGAGGCCAGTGACGTGATCATGGTCGCCCGCGGCGACCTGGGTGTGGAACTCGGCTATGCAGAGGTCCCCGGCGTGCAGAAGTCGATCATCCGGGTCGCTCGCGATATGAACCGCGTCGTGATCACCGCGACCCAGATGATGGAATCCATGATCCATGAGCCTATCCCGACCCGCGCAGAGGTATCGGATGTGGCCAATGCAGTGCTCGACGGCACCGACGCGGTGATGTTGTCGGCCGAGACTGCCATCGGCAAGTTCCCGGTGCGTGCGGTCCAGGCCATGGCCAATGCCTGCCTGGCGGCCGAGCGCCAGCGCGTCAGCACCCATTCCCGGCATCGCATGGACGACGTCTTTTCGCGCACCGATGAGGCGGTCGCGATGGCCGCAATGTATGTCGCAAATCATCTCGCGGTACAGGCCATCGTGGCGTTGACGGAAACCGGTTCTACTGCCTTGTGGATGTCGCGGATCCGTTCCGGCATACCCGTCTATGCGTTGACGGCGCATGTCGGTACGCGCCGGCGCGTGGCTCTGTACCGGGGTGTCTATCCGGTTGCCTATGACCCGGGTGACGCGCCGCCGGAGGTGGCCTTTGTCGGCGCCTGCAGTGCGCTGCTCGAGCGGGAGCTGGTCGAGGTCGGTGACACCGTGATCTTTACCGAGGGCATGAAGATGGGCGTATCCGGCGCCACCAATACGATGAAGATCCTGCCGGTGGTACGGCCGAACGGAGATTGAGTCAGGCGCGGCCGTTTCCTGCGCCGCCCGGACCTTGCTAACGTCTGTCGTGATGGCGGCCGTTTCCCACATTACCCGCATTGCGCTGTTCGCGCTGATCCTGCTGCTGATGCTTGCGCTGGGAGCCTTCTTCATATTGCGCGCCAGCCTGCCAAGGGTCGATGGCGAGCATTCGCTGGCGGGTCTGACGCAAGCCGTATCAGTACACCGCGATGAGCTCGGCGTGGTGACTTTGCGTGGCGGTACGCGGATCGATCAGGCCCAGGCGACCGGCTTTGTCCACGCCCAGGATCGTTTTTTCCAGATGGACCTGGCGCGGCGTCAGGCAGCCGGCGAACTCTCGGTCTTGTTCGGCGATGTCGCGATAAACACCGACAGGCGCCATCGGCTCCACCGCTTCCGCAGCCGCGCCGAGCGAGTCCTGGCCAGCGGCAGCAACGCAGATCGGGAATTGTTGACCGCTTTCGCCCGCGGCGTAAACCAGGGGATCGAGGCGCTCGATGCCCGTCCGTTCGAATATTTCGTACTCAATACGCGGCCGGAGCCCTGGCGGCCCGAAGACAGCCTGCTGGTCGCGTATTCGATGTTCCTGACGCTGAACGACGCGCGCGGCGAACGGGACGCGTCCCTGGGTCTGATGTATGAAGTGCTGCCTCCGGAGCTGGTGGATTTTATCGTCCCTTCCGGCACGCCGTGGGATGCGCCCCTACAGGGTGAGCCACGGCCCGCGCCGGTCATCCCGGACCCCGATGTGATCGATCTGCGCGATCGCCCGCCTGCCGCCAGCGTGGCGGCGTTGGCCCGTCCGCTCACCACCACCCCGATGGCAGGGAGCAATAACTGGGCGGTGGCGGGTAACAGGTCTGTCACCGGTTTCGCGATCGTCGCCAACGATATGCATCTGCCGCTCAGGGTCCCGAATTCTTTTTACCGGCTGCAGCTCGAATCCGGCGGCGTCGGGCCCGGCTTGGCGATGAGCGGCGTCACGATCCCCGGGATCCCGGTCTTTATCGCTGGTAGCAACGGTCGAGTGGCATGGGGGTTTACCAACAGCTACGGCGACTGGACCGATGTTGTGTGGGTCGAGCCCGACGCCGGGGATCCACAGGGTTATCTGATCGACGGCGGCAGCGAGCCCCTGGATTGCGTGGATGAAGAGATTTTTGTCAAGGGCGGACCGGCAGAGATCGAGACTGTATGCGAGACTCGCTGGGGCCCGTTGCTGGGACCGGATCGACAAGGCCGTCAGCGGGCCCTGAAGTGGCTGGCCCATGAAACCGAGGCCATGAACATGGGCATGCTGGGCATGGAGCAGGCCGGCACCGTGGTCGAAGCCATCGAGGTGGCCAATCGCGCCGGCAATCCGCCGCAAAACATGGTGGTGGCAGACCGTCATGGCAGCATCGGGTGGACCATCATGGGCCGGATCCCGCGGCGTGAGGGCTACGACCCCGCGTTGCCCGCTTACTGGAACAAGCCCGGGACGGGCTGGACCGGATGGCTGGCGCCGGCGCAGTATCCGCGGATCATCGACCCGCCGGATGCCCGCATCTGGACCGCCAACGCGCGGGTCGTGGATGGTGAGTCCCTGCGCCAACTGGGAGATGGCGGTTACGCATTGGGCGCCCGGGCAGGCCAGATCCGGGATGGGCTGGCATCGCGTGCCGCGCTCGATATCGCCGACATGCTGGCGATCCAGCTCGACGATCGGGCGTTGTTTTATCAGCGCTGGCGGGATCTGCTGCTGGAGACCCTGGATGCGGATGCCCTGGATGAGGTGCCGGCGCGCGCCGAATTTCGCCGCTTGATCGCAGACTGGCAGCCGCGCGCTGATCCCGGCGCGGTGGGGTTCCGGCTGGTCTACGAGACCCGCGTCCGTTTGCTGCGCCAGCTGTTCGAATCCCTGACCCAGGATGTGCGAGCGGTGGATCCCGGGTTCGGGTTCGAGGAGGGTCTGCGCTATGGTCTCGGGAGACAGTTCGAATCACCCGCCTGGCAGCTCCTGACCATGCGGCCGGCGCATCTGCTCGACCCGGGCTTCGATTCGTGGCGGGACCTTGTCCTGGCCGCAGCGGATGCGACCAGGGAATCACTCAATGGCGAAGCCGTCGAGGGCGCAGAGGGTCTGTCGCAGCGCACCTGGGGCGAACGCAACCGGGCGCGTATCCGCCACCCGCTCAGCGGCGCGCTGTGGCCGTTCGCCCGCTGGCTGGACATGCCGGTACAACCGCTGGCCGGTGCCACCCAGATGCCGAGGGTCCAGACGCCGGACTTTGGCGCGTCGGAGCGTTTTGCAGTGTCGCCCGGGCATGAGGCCGAGGGCTATTTCCACATGCCTGCTGGCCAGAGTGGTCATCCCCTGTCGCCGTTCTACCGCGCCGGCCATCAGGCCTGGGTGGAAGGCCGGCCGATGCCGTTCCTGCCGGGACAGAGCGTGCATACGCTAATCCTCTCGCCGGCCCGGTAGGGCAGGCGCGCTAGGACACCGGGTCTGCTTGGGCAGGATCGCTCCGGCGCCGGCAGCCTGTAGCGTCGCACAATCGCGATTTCCGCTCCCGACGCATGGTCCGGCGCCGGACACGGGGCAGGAGCAAAAAAAGCGAGCCGCATCGCGGCGCGCCCTTGATGCCAGCGTCGCCGGCGTCAGTCCACCGCCTGACTCACCAGATACGTGGTCCTGGCGGGGACGGTGCCGATCAGGCGACCGCCGGCCACGCTCAGGTTGTTGTCGGCGCCCGTGATCTCGGTCACCGCGCCATCAGCAAACGTACCGCCCACCGACAGGCCACCGTTGAGGCTGGCCAATTCGATGTCGTTGTCTTCGTTGTTCACGACTACCACGACGCTGCTTTCACCGGCCAGATCACGCTGGAAGGCCAGCACGTCGGTGCCGGTGCCGGCGAACAACTGGCTGACTTCGAGCGTCGGTGCATCCGTATCCGTCGCATCCATGGTCCAGGCATAGCAGCCGGCCTCGGCGATGGTGATGCTGCCATCACCGGTGGGCACGGCCAGCGTGACCTCGGTATCCAGCGGCGTCACGCCGTCGTTATAGGACCGCTCTACCGACCAGTCGGCCGCCGCGATCTTGTAGCCGAAGGTATCGACACCCATGCTCACCCGGGCCTCGTAGATGTTATTGCCCAGGTTGGCAAAGCCGTCGCCGGCCGGCGGCGGATCGGCCCAGCCGTTGAAGCCGCCGCGCGCGAACATGGCGACGCCAAAGGCCTCGGCCGGATCGTTGCCGGTATCCTGCGGCGAACAAGCCTGCGACGGGTCATAGAGCACCTCGGTGCTGCCGCGCTTGAGGGCCGGGTATGCCTGGCGGGCACCCGCCAGCGCCGACAGCCTGTCGATCAGGGTCGGTGCGGCACCGGTGGTCTCGGTCACACTGACCGTCAGCACCGGCGCTGCGGCCACCGTGGTGTTGAGGTTGAAGTTGTAACAGGCCTCCGAGCCGAGAGAGATGTTGGTGTTGCCCACACCTGCGCCCGGGCCGAGGGCCAGCGGCGCATTGAGGACCACCGGATCCACCTCGTTGGTAAATTCCTCGCTCCAGTCGGCGTCGGCCACCTTGAAGCCATAATCGCCGGCCGCGATGGGGAATTCCGCCTGGTATTGATCGCCGCCGAAGTTGATAAACTTCGCGCTCGGTAGCGCATTCCAGTCGGTAAACCCGCCGCGGGCGAACATCTCCACCCCGTAAGCGTCAGCATTGTCGAGACCCTGGTCGTCGACGCCACAGCTGTCCTTGATCCGGGTCACGGTCAGCACCGGCGCATCGGGATCCGTCGTGTCCAGTTCGAACTGATAACAGCCTTCCTCGGCCAGCGAGATGTTGGTGTTGCCGAGGCCCCCACCGGGTCCGAGGGTGATCGGCGTACCGAGCACGACCGGGTCTACTTCATTGGTGAATTCCACGCTCCAGTCGGCGTCGGCTACCTTGAAGCCGTAGTCGCCGGCGGCGATCCGCAGCCGCGCCTTGTACTCGTCGCCACCAAAGTTGACCAGCTTGCCGGCCGGCGTGGCGTTCCAGTCGGTAAAGCCGCCGCGCAGGAACATGTCCACGCCGTAGGCGTCGCTGTTGTCCAGCCCCTGATCTTCCACCGCGCAGACGCCGCTGCCGGCCTCGAAGTCCATGTCGTCGCGCTGGGAGTTGTCTTCCGTCGTGCCCTGGAGCGCGATCTCGGTGCCGTAATAGACCTGCGGGATACCGCGAGCCCCATAGAGCAGGCCCAGGGCCATATCCAGACGTTCGACCGCCTGGGGTTCGGAGGCCCCGCCGTCCAGGGCATTGGTGACGAAACGGGTGACGTCGTGGTTGTCGAGGAACGTGGTCAGGCGGGTCGCGTCGGAGTATTCGACGTCGTTGGCGAATACCGTCGCGATGGTATCGGTGGCCGCAGACCGGCTGGCCAGCGCATTGTTCGCGGCAAAGTACAGCGCGAAATCGAACACCGAAGGTGAGCCGATCTTGTCCTGATAATAGGCAAGGAAGCTCGAACGCCCGTCGAAGACCTCGCCGACGCTCCAGAATTGCGAGCGGTCAGCAGCGCCGCCGGGACCGAACAAATCGCTCCAGACCGGGGAGTTGACGTGCTTCATCACGTCCCAGCGGACGCCGTCGACGCCGCTCTGGTCGAGCAGGTACTGAGCCTGAGCGAGGATAAAGTCGGTGGCCTCCGGATTCTCGTGGATCAGATCCGGCAGGCCGGCGATGCTGCAGGTGTATTCATTGTTCTGGCCGTTGCAGCCGGGAGCCCCGAGCCGGAACCATTCCGGCTCCTGGTCGACCAGTTGGGCGTTGTAGCCGGCGTGGTTGACCACGATATCCAGGATGATCTTGAGCCCCGCGGCGTGCGCGGTCGTGACCAGTTCCTGGAGTTCGGCCAGGGTGCCGAAATGGGGCTCGATCACCTGCCAGTCTTCGGCCCAGTAGCCATGGTAACCGGCAGAATCCACGAGGCTGGGGCCATTCACGGCCGGGACCTGCAGGGGTACCGGTGATATCCAGATAGCGGTAAAGCCCATCGACTGGAAATAGCCTTCGTCGATCTTGGCCTTGAGCCCGGCAAAGTCACCGCCGTGCCAGCCGAAGTTGTTGTCCGGCTGTGCGTCGTCGCCGCGGCGTTCGCCGGTGAGGTCGTCGTTGCTGGGGTCACCGTTGTTGAAGCGGTCGGTAAACGCCCAGTAGATGATCTCGTCGCGGAAATCCACCAGCGGCTGCGCCGCGCCGATGGTGGCGTCGATGGCGCTACAGTTGTTGCCCGGGTCAGGGTCGGCGTTGGCCGCATCCTGTCCGACACAGGTCTCCAGATTGACCGCGGTGTCGTCCTCGCCGGAAAAGCTGGCGTAGAAGGTCAGACCACAGACCAGTTGCGAACCAAACGGCATGTCCGCATCGGTGCTGGCGGTCCCGGCCGCCAGATCGAATTGCAGCTCGCCGACCGTTGCGCCGCCGGTCGACGTGCAGTCGGCGTAGAGCGCGGTGGAATCGTCAAGCGCCAGACGGTCCGGCTGGTCGATGACCAGGTCGACAGGGACATTGGTCGCGTCCCGCGGCCCGTTGTTGGTTACCGTCAGCACGTAGTCGAAGGTGGTGCCCGCGACCACGGTTGTGCTGCCCGGCGTCGAGGTCGACGCAAGGTCGGCCTCGTTTTTGAACGTGCTGCTCGCGCCGTCGACCGATGCGCCACACCCCGCCAGGGCAAGCGCGGCCAGACCCAGCAGTGCCGGTAGAACTATGCGTTTCATCGAGATTCTCCAGACCGTTTTACGGCCCGCGGGCAGGCCGGTTAATTATTGTGCTGCAGCCTGGGCCGAAGGCCGGACCCGGGCCGGTTGGAACCCTAACCGCCCGAACATACCAGAGAGGCCGGGCCGGATGTATCGTGGTGAATACGAAGTCTCGATGTTGCGAAGCAAAAAAAATCCCGCCCCTGGGAAAGGGGCGGGATATCGGGTATCGACCGGGGTATGCGGGCAGGGCGACCGCGCCGGATCAGCTGCCGGATTCCCCCATAAAGCGATCCAGGTCGGCCAGGATCGTCTTGGAATGCGTATCGACGTCCACCTTGTCGTAATGTTTGGCGACGCGACCCTCGGGATCGATCAGGAAGGTCTGACGCTTGGCCAGTTTGGTGATGCCGAGATTTCGCACCACGCCATATTCCTCCGCCACCGCTGCGTCGGTGTCGGCCAGCAGAGGGAAGGGCAGGCTGTATTTCTCGGCGAATTCCTCGTGGGATTCCACATCGTCAAGACTGATGCCGAGGATCACCGCGTCGCGCTCGCGGAAGGCGAAGATGTTGTCACGGAAATTGCAGGCCTGCGTGGTGCAGCCCGGCGTGTCGTCCTTGGGATAAAAATACACGGCGACCCATTGGCCGCGATATTGCTCCAGGCTCTGGGTCTTGCCGTTCTGATCCATCAGACTGAAATCCGGGGCGGGTTCGCCCACGGTGGGCGTGCCGGCGAGGACCGGACTCGCGGCCAGCAAGATCGCGGCGGCAGCAGACAAAACGCCGTTTCGGATGGTAGACAACATCGGGGGATCCTCCGGTACGGCTCGGCCAGTGGCTGAGCCGGGGTATTGATGTAAGGTTGTCACAGGATACTGTGAACCAGTTAACATCGCATCCGACTGTTATCGTGCTCACTGGTTCCCATCAATCGCCGCAAAGTGATGCGGAAGGCATCGGACTCCGATGGGC
>JBATKC010000378.1:0-2014 GCA_049669065.1 Gammaproteobacteria bacterium | reverse complement strand
CTACCGTCAGGGTCAGTCAGAAGAAGCTGCGGAGTGGCTGCGCCGGGCGGTCGAACTGGCACCGGATACGGCACGCTATCGGATGGATCTGGGTGCCTGTCATACCCAGCTCGGAGACTTCGAGTCGGCGATCACTCAGCTCGAGAAAGCGATCGATCTTGACCCGCAGGATATCGAGGCCTGCATGCGGCTGGCCACGCTGTTCAGCGACCGCGGCGAGTTCGATCGATCGGCCGCCGCCTATGACAAGGCGCTCGAGCGCGACCCGAGCAGCGGCGCGCCGCTTTATGGGCTGTCCAATATCAAGCGTCTGGAAGCAGACGATCCGCGCGTCCAGCGACAGATCCGCGTCCTCGAGGAACGCCAGCTGGAACCGCTCAACGAGGCCGTCAGCTGTTTCGCGGTGGCGCGTACCCTGGATCAGGCCGGGCGGCTGGACCAGGCCATGGGCTATTACCATCGCGGTAATCGCCGCAAACGGGAATTGACGGATTTCTCCATCGAGGCCGAGCGAGCCAATATCCGACGCATTATCGACAGCTTCGGGCCCGCAGTATTTGAACGCTTCGCCGGCAAGGGCGATCCAAGCGAGCTGCCCGTGTTTATCCTCGGCATGCCCCGCTCCGGCACCACGCTGGTGGAACAGATCCTCGCATCTCATCCCGCGGTCTATGGCGGGGGCGAATTAAACGACCTGTGGCGGGTATTGGGCGGGGTCGGTCAATGGCTGCCGGCCGGGCGCAACCTGCCCGAAGCGGTGGCCGAGGTCGATGCCGACGCCTGGGCCGAGCTGGGCCAGCGATTCGTCACCCGTCTGCGCCGTTATGACGCGGACGCGTTACGCATCACCGACAAGCTGCCATTCAATTACACGCTGGCCGGGATCATCCGCATCATGCTGCCCGGCGCCCGCATCATCCACTGTGTGCGCGACCCGAGGGACACCTGTATCTCGTGTTACACCACGTCGTTCCAGAGCGATCGCGGCTTCACCTGCGATCTGGCGGAACTGGGCGAGACCTACCGCTTGTACTGGCAGTTGATGAACCACTGGAAGG
This sequence comes from Gammaproteobacteria bacterium, assembly GCA_049669065.1. GTDB lineage: Bacteria > Pseudomonadota > Gammaproteobacteria > Steroidobacterales > XN24 > CAMYOC01. Next base: position 956 of record JBATKC010000378.1, on the reverse strand, counting down.
CAGTACTCCCCGACGGCTTGTTCGAAATCCGCTACGAGCACCTGGTCAGGAATCTCGAAAGTGAATCACGCCGCCTGCTGGATTTCCTCGGTGTGGGATGGTCGGATGCCTGTCTCGACTTCCACCAGACCGAGCGTCGGGTCGTCACCGCCAGCATGACCCAGGTCCGGCAGCCGGCTTATCAGACTTCGATCGGACGCTGGCGCCGTTATCAGGATCACATTCAGCCCTTGCTGACCGGGCTCGGCGATCTGGATCAATATGGGGCCGACGATGCCTGAGATGATCACCGTCACGGATCTGTTCGCAACCGCGATGGCGGAGGCGCGTCTGCCTGACCATGAGGTACTGTGCGGGGAACTCAGCGAGCTCTTCTTGCGCCGCGAGGCGGAGGATCAAAAGGTCCGCAACGAAACACAACGCGCGACGCAATTCGGGCCGTTGTTCGAGAGCCGTTTCGATCTGTTCCGCTGGCCGGATCCGCCGGTCAAGAAGCTGGCCCATTTCTGCCACGCGTCGCTGGCACAGCTGATCCGACAGCTGTCATCGTTTACCGACGAAGAATTTGGCAAGCTACGTTTTGATTATCACTCCTGGTTTCACATCACCCGTAACGGCGGCTTCCAGGGCTTACACAACCATCAAAACGCATCCTGGTCGGGTATCTTCTGTGTCGACCCGGGCGACAGCCCGGCAGATCGGCCGGACAGCGGTCTGGTGCGTTTTCACGATCCCCGGGTATGCAGCTGGTACCACGCCGAGGCCGGCAATCTCGGGCTGCGCATGCCCTACCGTCACGGTGGTTTCGACATCATCCACAGCGCCGGACGGCTGGTGATGTTCCCGTCGTTCATGATGCACGAAATCTTCCCGTATCAGGGAGAGCGCCCGCGCATCGTCGTTGCCTTCAATTGTTCGATTAACTGAGGTCGTGGGCGCGCCGACCGACCCCGTCC
>JBATKC010000377.1:0-5207 GCA_049669065.1 Gammaproteobacteria bacterium | reverse complement strand
GCGGGACACGGAGCTGGAGATTGTCGATATCGACCAGGAGGAGACGCTGCGTCTTCGTTATGGCGACAAGGTGCCGGTACTGGTGGCGGACGGTGAGGAGGTCTGCCATTTCCGCCTGCTTCCGGATCGCGTCAGGCAACTGCTCGATCAGCCCTGACGATCGCCCAGGCAACTGATCCAGGCCTCAAGCGTATATAATTCGCGCCGCGCCCTGATCCGGGGCCTAGCCGACGCCCTCATGTCCATCAAGAACATCCGAAATTTCTCGATCATCGCGCATATCGATCACGGCAAGTCGACCCTTGCCGATCGTTTCATCCAGCGCTGCGGTGGCCTCGAGGACCGCGAAATGGCTGCGCAAGTGCTTGATTCCATGGATCTGGAGCGTGAGCGTGGCATCACCATCAAGGCGCAGAGCGTGGCTTTGCGCTATCAGGCCCGCGACGGCCAGAGCTATCAGCTGAATCTGATCGATACGCCGGGACACGTGGATTTTTCCTATGAGGTGTCTCGTTCCCTCGCGGCCTGCGAGGGCGCGCTACTGGTCGTCGATGCGGCCCAGGGGGTCGAGGCGCAGAGCGTCGCCAATTGCTATACGGCGATCGAGCAGGGTCTCGAGGTGGTGCCGGTCATCAACAAGATCGACTTGCCCTCCGCCGAACCGGATGCCGTCTGCCAGGAGATCGAGGAGATCATCGGTATCGATGCCAGTCAGGCGCTGAGGGTCAGCGCCAAGACCGGTCTCGGCGTCGACGATGTTCTGGAGGCGGTGGTGGCGCGTATCCCGCCACCCGAAGGTGACGACCAGGCGCCGCTACAGGCGCTGATTGTCGACTCCTGGTTCGATAACTATGTCGGCGTCGTCTCACTGATCCGGGTCGTCAACGGCAGGCTGAGCAAGGGCAGCAAGGTCCGAGTCATGTCCACCGGCCGCGGTCATCCTGCCGACCGGGTTGGCGTGTTTACGCCGAAGATGACCGATCGCGAGTCGCTGAGCGCCGGCGAAGTCGGTTTCTTTATCGCCGGCATCAAGGAGATCGACGGGGCGCCGGTGGGCGACACACTTACCCTGGACGGACGGCCCTGTGCCGAGCCCTTGCCGGGATTCAAGCAGGTGCAGCCACGCGTATTTGCCGGTGTGTTTCCGATCAATTCCGAGGACTACGAGGATTTCCGCGAGGCCTTGCACAAGCTGCGCCTGAACGACGCTGCGCTGCATTTCGAGCCCGAGACATCCACTGCGCTGGGATTCGGTTTCCGTTGCGGATTCCTCGGCATGCTGCATCTGGAGATCGTGCAGGAGCGACTCGAGCGTGAGTACGATCTTGACCTGATCACCACGGCGCCGACGGTGGTCTACGAGTTGTTGGGCACAGACGGCACGGTCAGCTACATCGACAATCCGTCCAAGCTCCCCGCGACCGGCAGCATCGACGAGATCCGCGAGCCGATCATCGAGGCGAACATCCTGGTGCCGCAGGATCACGTCGGTGCGGTGATCAAGCTGTGTATCGAAAAGCGCGGCGTCCAGAAGAAGTTGCTCTATCTGGGAAATCAGGTGTCGCTGGTCTACGAACTGCCGATGGCTGATGTCGTACTCGACTTTTTCGACCGCCTGAAGTCTGTCAGCCGCGGCTATGCGTCATTTGACTATCATTTCGAGCGTTATCAACCGGCGCCGTTGGTCAAGCTGGATATCCTGATCAACGGTGAGCGGGTGGATGCGCTGTCGCTGATCGTCCACCGGGATACCGCGCAGCGGCGGGGTAGGGAGCTGGTGGAGCGGATGCGGGAACTGGTGCCGAGGCAGATGTTCGACGTCGCCATCCAGGCCGCCATCGGCAGCCAGATCATCTCCCGGCAGACGGTCAAGGCCCTGCGCAAGAATGTCACCGCCAAGTGTTATGGCGGAGATATTTCACGCAAGCGCAAATTGCTCGAAAAACAGAAAGCCGGCAAGCGACGCATGAAGCAGGTCGGCTCGGTAGAGATACCCCAGGAGGCGTTTCTCGCGGTGTTGCAGGTCGAAAAGAAATAACCAATACTCGGCGGCTTTTACGACGGCGGCGTGCTCGAGAAATGCCGTCCAGCCACTCTATCCGGACGCACGAATGACACTGATCATCTTGTTGACTCTCGCCACTAGCGGCCTCGTTTGGGCCGCCGACGCGCTGCTGCTGCGTTATCGGCGGGCCAGCGATATGAGCGATACGACGGTCGATGCGCAGTCCCCGTTGTTGTTCCGTGCGGCGCGGATCGTGTTCCTGCTGGCGTTGTTGCCGGCGGCCTATCTGCTCCGTCAGGATTTCGATTTCGAGCTGGCGATGGTGGTGGCCGGTCTATTTACGGGCCTGGTCTGGCTGCTTGATCGCCTGTGGTTCTCAGGCGTGCGTGAGGCCGCCGGTCCGGCCGCAGCCGAGCCCACGCTAGTGGAATATGCACGATCGTTTTTCCCGATCATCCTGCTGGTGCTGGTAGTCCGGTCGTTTCTTTTCGAGCCGTTCCGGATCCCGTCAAGCTCGATGTTGCCGACGCTGCGGGTCGGCGACTTTATCTTTGTCAACAAGTACACCTACGGTCTGCGGCTGCCGGTGACCAAGACCAAGATCGTCGAGCTGGGGCAGCCGCACCGTGGTGACGTAGTAGTGTTCCGGCTGCCCGCGGAGCCAAAGACCAACTACATCAAACGGCTTGTCGGCCTTCCTGGCGATGTGATCAACTATCGCAACAAACAGATCTTTATCAACGGCACGCCGGTCGATCTGCGCGTCGAGGGCGATTATCGCGGACCGGGTGCCAGTGGCGCCTTGCTCGGTCTCGAGACACTCGCAGAGACTGAACATGAAGTGCTTCTGGCGAAGGGCCGGTTTGGTCGCGAGGGCGAATTCCGCGTCCCGCAGGGCCACTATTTCATGATGGGCGACAATCGAGACAACAGCCGCGATAGCCGGTACGATGGCGTAGGATTCGTGCCCGAATCGAATCTTGTCGGCAAGGCCGTCGCGATCTGGATGAACTGGGACCTGAGTAATTCCGGGCCGGATTGGGGCCGGATTGGCAACCGCATCGAGTGAGGGGATAGCGTAATGGAGCGTCCCGCCCTGGAGGAGTTTTCCATGTATCACAGACAGCAAGGCATCACTGCAATAGGGTTTATTATCCTGGCTGCCTTTATCGGCCTGTTTCTGCTGGCCGGGGTCAAGCTGGCACCGGTTTACCTTGAGGGTATGGACGTCAAGTCGGCGCTGGTCAAAACCAAGGCCGAACTCGATGGCAACCGGCCCTCGATCGTGGATATCCGCAAGGCGGTGGGGCGCCGCTTCGATGTGGACAGCGTGCGCCGGATTTCGGCCAAGGACATAAAGATCACCCGCAGCGCCGAGGGCTATCTGGTCGACGCCTCGTATGAGGCGCGTGTCAACTACGTCGCCAATCTGTATCTGCTGCTGGTCTTTGACAACAAGGTCGAGATCGAGAGTTGACCTCTGCGCCGCGCTGGTCGGAGCGGGCGCTCGCCTATCATTTTCAGGATCCTCGACTGCTCAGGCAGGCTCTGACGCATCGCAGCGCCGGCGGGCGCAACAATGAACGCCTCGAGTTCCTCGGCGATGCCTTGTTGGGCATGGTCGTGGCACAGGCCCTCTATGATGCCCTGCCCGACGCTGACGAGGGTTATCTGAGCCGGCTGCGTGCTCACCTGGTGCGTCGCGAGACGCTGGCTGAGGTCGCCAGCGAGCTCTCGCTTGGAGATCGCATCACGCTGGGGCAGGGCGAATTGAAGAGCGGGGGTCATCGACGCGCGTCGATCCTGGCCAACGGCTTCGAAGCGGTGCTTGGCGCGGTCTATCTGGATGGCGGCTACGAAGCCGCTCGAGACCTGGTGTTGAGGCTGCTGCGCACCCGGCTTGATGCATTGCCACCCCATGAGGAACTCAAGGATTCCAAGACGCGGCTGCAGGAATGCCTGCAGGCACGCGGCCGGCGATTGCCCGACTATGAGATCGAGACGATATCCGGAGAAGACCACCGCCAGCGCTTTACTGCGGCCTGCACGCTGCCGGAACTCTCGCTGCGCACTGCAGGCGAGGGACGCAGCCGCAGACAGGCCGAGCAGGCGGCGGCCGCTGCAATGATCGCGCTGTTGGAGCTTGAGAGTGTCTGAGTTCCGCAGTGGTTTTGTGGCCCTGGTGGGTCGTCCCAACGTGGGCAAATCGACCCTGCTCAATACACTGCTGGGTCACAAGGTGAGCATCGTGACACCGAAGCCACAGACGACGCGGCACCGCATCCTTGGCATCGACTCGCGCCCGCATGCCCAGATCATGTTTATCGATACGCCGGGCCTGCATCGCGGTCAGAAGCGGGCCCTGAACCGCGCGATGAATCGCGCAGCTTCGAGCTCGATGACGGATGCGGATATCGTCGTCACGGTATTCGAAGCCATGCAATGGCGCGACGAGGATCAGGATGTGCTCGATCGGGCGGTCGAGAGCGGACGACCGCTGATCGCCGTGGTGAGCAAGGTCGACAAGGTGCAGCCGCGGTCCGCGCTGATGCCGTATCTCCAGGCACTCAGCGCACGGGCCGAATTCGTCGAGATTATCCCGGTCTCATCGCCGCGAGGCACGAACCTGGAGGCATTGCGTTCGAGCCTCATCGAACGGCTGCCGGAAGGTCCGCCCCTGTTTCCCGAAGAGCAGCTGAGCGATAAGGGCGAGCGCTTCCAGGTAGCCGAGATCATCCGCGAGAAATTCATGCTGCGTCTGCGCGACGAGATACCCTATGGCTTGACGGTCGAGGTCGAGGCGATGGAGAGCGCCGGTGGCCTGCGGCGGATCGCAGCAGTCGTCTGGCTCGAACGGGACAGCCAGAAAGGTATCGTGATCGGCAAGGGCGGGGCTCAGCTAAAGGCATGTGGAAGCGCTGCCCGGCAAGATCTGGAACAGCACTTCGGGTGCAGGGTGCATCTGGACCTGAGGGTGAAAGTCAAAGAGAACTGGGCGGATCGCGAACGGGAGCTGCAGGGCTTCGGTTTTGATCAGGAATGACTGAGCAACAGCGTATCGAGCTGGAGCCCGCCTGGGTGCTCCATCATCGACCATTCCGCGACAGCAGCGAGATCGTCGAATTATTCACTCGTGAGCATGGGCGGGTTGCGGCCGTCGCCCGCGGCTCGCGTCGGCCTGGCCGGCGGCGCCAGTCGCTGG
>JBATKC010000376.1:0-2141 GCA_049669065.1 Gammaproteobacteria bacterium | reverse complement strand
ACCCCCCAGACGGCGAGTCCCGCACCTCTTGCCAGCGTGGAAGTCTGGTTATCATCCGGATGCTGGCCCACATCCGCCGCCACATCGAACACACTGTTGCCGCCCGTGATCGCAACATTGGTTAACGCCAGATCACCGGCCACCGCCAGCGCCCTTGCGGGCTCTGCACCGTCCCAGTTTATGGTGATGCCATCCGGAAGATTCGACGCATCGATGATCACGTCCTTGTCAGCGAAGAGCGCTGACGTGCCGTAGTCCCGGTCGAAATAACCGACGAGATACGAGATATTGTTGGCCTCGTCGACGCCCATCACCTCGCCGACGAGAGCCGTGTGTTCTTCACCGACGAAGATCAGATTGATTGTGCTGCCGTTGAGGGTTGGATCGAAGGTGATCGTTTGACCCGAGGATGCGGATGCGAGAGCAGAGCGGAGCGTGACCGTTCCGTCCGCAGGCGACGGATCATCCAGCAGGCTGTTGACGACAATTGCAGTGAGCGGGTCACCATCGCCTCCGCCGCCTCCACCGCCTCCGCAAGCGGACACACCGGTCAGCGCCACCAGGCACAGTAGTGCGATGCCGGCAATACGGTGCGAACCCTGATCGACAGCCCATCTATTTGTCATTCCAATCCTCCGGGATCATCCGACCTGCCGCCGACCTGGGCTCTGGCAGCAAGCTGTCCTAGTGCATCCTAGGCCTCGCGGGCGGACGTTGACTTGACCCATATCAACTGGGCAGACTGGCCCAGGATTTCCTGTACTGTCGTCGGTGGGATCGCGCCCCGGCGGATGAGCGCGGAAAATGAGTCACCAGGCCGCAATTCCCCGGCTTACTCCGAAGCAGCCTCTCCAGAGAGGGCCTCATCCAACAGCTCAACCAACTGATCCCGGCTGTAACTGTAAGGGCCCCACTGGTTCAGCTGTACAAGTTCGTTGACCTTCGTACGAATAGTCAGCGCCTGTTCTTCCGCGTTGGGGACCACCACGTAGCGACGTAACGGCTTGTCGTCGAACAGAGCGTGCATGAATGCCGCGGACACCTCGTCTGGTTCCTTGTAAGACAATTCACGCTCGGCAGTCGCTTCATAGGTCTTTTTCATTTCCTCGGTGACTTCGCCACCCGCGGCTTCCAGTCGCTCCAACCCGCGGGCGACGCTGCTGCGACGGATGTTCGACTTGTAGTTGCCGGGCTCGACGACGCTGACCCAAACGCCATGCGGTTCCATTTCCGCGGCAAGGCCATCCGTAAAAGCTTCGATCCAGTGTTTGCTGCCGGCATAGGCGCTGAATCCCGGGAATGCGGAGATCGTGCCGGCAATCGATCCGGTGGTCACGACGCGGCCCTTGGACTCCATCACAAGCGGCGCGAACGCCTTTGTTGTGCGGTAGACGCCTTCGACATTGACGGTATAGATGAACGTCTGATCCGCGACCGCCGTGTCGACAACCGGCCCGCCTCCGCCGACGCCGGCATTGTTGACGAGCGCATAAAGGCCGGTGCCCTTCTCCTCGATCATCTCGACGACCGCGTCGATCTGGTCCTGCTGGGTGACGTCGAGTCGTACGGCTGTGATGTTGTCGATCCCGTCCAGTTCCGCAAGATCCTTGTCCTTACGCGCGCCGGCGTAGACGTGATAGCCATTCTCCGCCAGCGTTTCGGCGAGATTGCGGCCGATGCCGGTACTGGCGCCGGTTATCAGGATAGGCCCGTGCTTGTCTGAAGCGACGGCGTGCGGGGCCGCAAAAAAGACCAATGCGACGGTAACGACGATTTGGGCAAGTTTATTCATGGCGGTCACCTGTTGTTCCTGCGGTAAATACGGGGACAGTTTACCTATTTCTTTTGATTGGACCGCGCGTAAATCTGGGGACAGTTTACCTATTTCTTTTGGCCGGACCGCGCGTCAACCGTCAATGGGAAATAGGTAAACTGTTCCCAGATTTACGGTCCCCGCAATTACCGGCCGGTCTTGAATCGGGTCCAGGCTCGGGTCTGGAGCCGCGCGTACCCGGACGAGTGGACCCGGGCTGTGAACAGCGTGGCTTTGACCGCTTCCGGCGGATAGATGACCGGGTTGCTCACGATCTTTTCGTCGATGAACTCGACTGACGCTGTGTTGGCATTGGGGTAAAAGATAA
>JBATKC010000375.1:0-7141 GCA_049669065.1 Gammaproteobacteria bacterium | reverse complement strand
CGATGCGCTGTTGCTGGGTCTGGCCCTTGAAATTGAAGCGGCCCACATAGGCTCTCGACGGTGTCTCATACGTACCGACCTGGATCAGGTCCTGACCGTGGGAAATCTCTTCCCACACGGTCTTGTTGTCGTCGAGGCTGTCGCGACTCTGATCCACATAGGCAAGTTCGACCGTGTCGCCCAGACGCAAGGTACCGCCGTCCGGTGATTCCTGATCAGCGATCATCCGGAACAGCGTGGTCTTGCCGGCACCGTTCGGACCGATCACACCGACGATGCCGCCAGGGGGGAGGCTAAAGGACAGATCGTCAAACAGCAGGCGATCGCCAAAGGCCTTGCGCAGACCGCTGGCCTCCACCACCAGGTCGCCGAGCCGCGGACCCGGCGGGATATAGATCTCATTGGTTTCGTTACGCGTCTGAAACTCCCGCGACGACAATTCCTCAAAACGTTGCAGCCGTGCCTTGGACTTGGCGTGACGGCCCTTCGGATTGGACCGGACCCATTCGAGCTCATGTTTCATCGCACGGATGCGGGCGGATTCCTGCCTCGCTTCCTGTTCCAGACGCTGCTCTTTCTGCTCCAGCCAGGAGGAGTAGTTGCCTTCCCAGGGGATGCCGTAGCCGCGGTCCAGTTCAAGGATCCAGCCGGCCACGTTGTCGAGAAAGTAGCGGTCGTGGGTCACGGCCACCACCGTCCCGGGGTATTCGTCGAGGAAGTGCTCCAGCCAGGCCACGGACTCGGCATCCAGATGGTTGGTGGGTTCGTCGAGCAGCAGCATATCGGGCCGCGACAGCAGCAAACGGCAAAGCGCCACCCGGCGGCGCTCGCCACCGGACAAGCGGTTCACCTCGGCGTCCCAGGGCGGCAGCCGCAGCGCGTCGGCGGCGATCTCCAGCGTGCGCTCCAGATTGTGGCCATCGCCGGCCTGCACCACGTTCTCCAGCCGCGCCTGTTCGGCCGCGAGTTGGTCGAAGTCGGCGTCTGGCTCGGCGTAGGCAGCGTAGACCTCCTCGAGTCGACTCAGCGCGGTCTTGATTTCCGCCACGCCGTCCTCGACGTTGCCGCGCACGTCTTTGCTCTCGTCGAGCTTTGGCTCCTGAGGCAGAAACCCGACCTTGATCCCGGGCTGGGGCCGTGCCTCGCCTTCGATCTCGGTGTCGAGCCCGGCCATGATCCGCAGCAGCGTGGATTTGCCGGCGCCGTTCAGACCCAGCACGCCGATCTTGGCGCCGGGGAAAAAACTCAGGGAGATGTCGTGGAGGATCTGCCGCTTGGGCGGCACGACCTTGGCGACACGGTTCATGGTGTAGATAAATTGGGCCATGGAGATGTTTGGCTCGTGGGGCAAAAGCGGAATTATCGGGGATGGCGGTAAACGACGCCAGCCGCGAATAAAGTGTCGCGCCAATCGGCAGGCATTGGATTCGGTTACGGGACCCGACTATAAGTAAGGGATACGTCGATACGCCGGGAGGGTGCCATGTTAAATAGAATTGCCGCGGCCTGCGCCGCATGCCTAGTTGTCTTGATGACCGGCCAGGGCGTCGCAGACGCTGGACCGAAGGCCCAAAATGAAGCCGCGGCCCGAGCCGCGGGCAACAGCAAGGTGATCCGGCTGCCGGCTCTCAAGTCTTCCGCCAAGATCATCCGGGATGTAGATGGACTGGCTCATGTCCAGGCCCGCAATGAACACGACATGTTTTTTCTTCAGGGCTGGGTCCATGCCCAGGACCGACTGTTCCAGATGGACGTAAATCGCCGCCAGCCGAGCGGCACCCTCGCCGAGTTGCTAGGGCAGGGCGCGCTGGGCAGTGACGTGCAGTTACGAACCATCGGTCTGCGTCGCTCCGCCGAGCGGACCTGGGCCGCGATCCAGGCCGACGCTGCGACGGGCGACAAGACCGCACGGGGCGTGGAGGCGGCGATGTTTGCCTATGCCGAGGGCGTCAATGCCTACGTCGACGCCGCAGGTGGCCTGTTGCCCCCTGAGTACGGCGCGCTCAATCTGAGTTCATTCAAGCCATGGTCACCGGTGGACAGCATCGTGATCGGCAAACTCATCGCGTTCGGGTTGTCCTTTGATCTGGACGACATCGACAACAGTCAAACGCTGGGGGCTTTCCAGTTTGTCCTGGGTGAGCAGCCCGGCTATCTGTTGTTCGCGGAGGACCTCTACCGCTCCGAGCCGTTCGATCCGGCCAGCACCGTGCCGGATGCCGGCAGCAGCGGATCGGAACGCCCGCCAAATGGGAAGGGACAGGCCAAAGCGACGGGCGCGAAAAGCACGCCGAAGGTCCATCCGGATGCGGTGCGGCTGTCGGAGAAATATTTGCGCAAAGCCCGTCAGGTGCCGCTGTTGCGGACACTGATCGAGAACGAGCGCTCCGACCGCGGTTCCAATAACTGGGGTGTCACCGGGGCCAAATCCGCCACCGGCTATCCCATCATGGCCAACGATCCGCATCTTTCGCTGGATAACCCCACGACCTTTTATCCCATGCAGATCAGCTCGCCGGGATATAAGGCCGTGGGCAATGGATTTGCCGGGACACCCTTCATCATCACCGGACAAAACCGCGACATCGCCTGGGGCCCGACCACCAATCCGATGGATGTCACGGATGTATTCTTCGATACGCTGGCGCCGGATCCGGAAGCGCCACTCGGTCTCAGTATTGTGTTGCCTGGCGGCGCGCTCGGACCGATCGTGCCGGTGCCGGAGTCCTACTTTGTCAACGTCGGCGGCAATCTGGTGGACGTCACCGGCAGCCAGGGCATTCCGCCGGCCACCCTGACCGTGCCGGCTCGTTATGACGGCGTGATCCTGGAGGTGCTGGGCGACCTGGCGCCTGGCGGCTCCGTATTGACCGCCCAATACACCGGTTTCGGCCCGACCCGGGAACTGGAGACGTTCTATCTGTGGAACACGTCGCGGGATCTGGACGATTTCCGTGACGGGCTGGCCCGTTTTGATTTCGGCTCGCAGAACTGGGCCTACGCAGATAGGCGCGGCAACCTGGCCTATTTCACCAGCGCCGAGATGCCCATCCGCACCGACCTCGAGCTTTTGGGTGCCGCCGCCGGCGTACCACCCTTCTTTATCCGCCAGGGCGACCTGGATCTGCACCAGTGGCTGCCGCAGCAAAACGACTACCCCGGCCAAGTCACGCCGTACGAGATCCTGAGCCCCGCGGAGATGCCACAGATCGTCAACCCGAGCAATGGCTTCTTCGTCAACGCCAACAACGATCCCGCGGGCACCACGCTGGATAACGACGTGCTCAACCAGTTCCGGGACACCGGAGGTGTGTTCTATCTGAATCCCGGTTACGCCTCCGGCTTCCGCGCTGGCAGCATTACCGAGCGGGTGCGCCGCGCGCTATCCACCGGCGACCAGAAGTTGTCAGTGGAAGAGATGGCCGACATCCAGGCCGACGTAGGTCTGCTGGACGCGGAGTTCTTCGCGCCGCTGATTATCCAGGCCTATTACGACGGCCTGGCGCCGGTCGCTGACCCGGCCCTGGCCGCGGCCGCCAGCGATCCGCGTCTGGCCGACGCGATCGACAAGCTGGAGATGTGGGCCGGTCTGGACTATCAGGCAAAGACCGGTATCCCGGAGGGTTTCGACAGCGAGGACATGGACGGCGATCCGGCTGGCAGCCTTGACGCCGACGAGATCCGGGCCAGCGTCGCCACCACGGTATACAGCGTCTGGCGCTCCAGCTTTGTGCGTTCCACCCTGGACGCGGCCCTGCAATCCATCGGTCTGGGTGATTTCTCCCCGGGCTCTTCGCTGGCCATGACCGCGCTGCGCAACCTGGTAGAGAACGGCGGCGTGTCGGCATCTGGTGTCGATTTCTTCGCTGGCGGCGCCGGCGATCAGGCCACCGATGTGCAGGTGCTGATGCTGTCCAGCTTGTCCGACGCGCTGGATCGGCTGGCTGGTCCCGAATACGCGGATGCCTTCCACGGTAGTACGGATATCCAGGACTATCGTTGGGGCTATCTGCATCGGATCGTTTTCGACTCACCGCTTGGCGGGCCGTTTAATGTGCCGCCGGCTTTCGGTTTCTTCCCGGCACCGCTCGGCAATCTGCCGGGTATCCCCACCGATGGCGGCTTTGGTACGCCGGACGCGTCCTCCCACAGTGCCAGGGCCAGCGGCGTTAACGGTTTTATGTTCGGTAGTGGGCCCACCAACCGCTGGGTCGCCAACGTGCGGCCTTCGGGCCCGGGGTCCCAGTCGGTCTGGCCGGGCGGCACCAGCGCGGTGCCGGGGGACAAGTTCTATGTCTATCCGATGCTGCCTCGCTGGCTGACCAATGACGCCAACCCGATCCGGTTCAGGAGCGGCGACCTCAGGCACGGCACAGACAGCGTGCAAAAATTCCGGCCCTGAACGAACCCCGGGGTCGCCGCGCCTGTTGCGGCGATCGACCCGGCATCACGACCCGCCGCGCGCCCTGCGCGGCGGGTCATTTTTTGCCCGCACCCTGTGCTAATCTCGATTCCTCATGAGCGGCTCGTCCGACAACCGGGTGTCCATCGTCAGCGGCGAGGCGGCCGCGGGCTACGGCTTTGGCCACGGTCATCCGTTCGGACCGGATCGACATGACGCCTTTCTACGCGGTCTGAGAGAGCGGCAGCTCGAATCCAGGGTGCTGTTCGACGATCCGCGGACCGCGACGCGCCAGGAGGTGGAATGGTTCCATGCGCCGCATCATGTCGGTTTTGTCGAGGAGATGTCGCTGATCGGCGAGGGCTATCTGGACTTTGGTGACACCCCGGCCTTTCCCGGCATCTATGAGACCTCCCGGGCGGTAGTCGGCGCCACGCTGCGCGCCGCAGAGATGGTGATGGCGGGCGCCGCGCGCAGGGCCTTTGTGCCGATCGCCGGGCTGCATCATGCGGCCCGCAACCGGACTTCCGGTTTTTGTGTGTTCAACGACTGCGCGGTGCTGATCGAGGCGCTGCGCCGGCGTCACGGCCTGCGCCGTATCGCCTATGTGGATATCGACGCGCATCATGGCGACGGCGTGTACTACGGTTTCGCGGAAGACCCGGACGTGCTGTTCGCCGATATCCATGAAGACGGGCGTTTCCTGTTCCCAGGCACCGGCGCCCGCAACGAGACCGGAGACGGGGCCGCCGTGGGCACCAAGCTAAACCTGCCGCTGGCGCCCGGCGCCGACGACACGGATTTCCGTGATGCGTGGCGGGAGGTCGAGACCTATCTCAATGAGTCGAAGCCGGAATTCATCATCTTCCAGTGTGGGGCAGACAGTCTCGCCGGCGACCCGTTGACCCATCTGTGCTTCTCCGAGGACGCGCACGGGCTGGCGGCGGCAAGTCTGTCCGAGATCGCCGATCGCCACTGCCAGGGTCGTCTGGTCGGGCTCGGCGGTGGCGGTTACAACCGCGCCAATATTGCGCTGGGCTGGTCCCGCGTGGTCCAGGAGATGCTGGCCGCAGGCTGACGCGCGCGTCGCACCCGATCGGCTCCCCGCGGCGGTCACCTGTGCGGATTGCTGCGGTACAATACCCGCTTTTACGCCTGCCCCAATCGAACTGGAGTTGCCCCCGATGTTCAGCCCCGAGATGACGATCGCCGGATACGACGATGAGCTGGCCGCGGCCATGGATGCGGAGCTCACGCGTCAGCAGGAACATGTCGAGCTGATCGCCTCGGAGAACTATGCCAGCCCAAGGGTGCTCGAGGCCCAGGGCTCGGTGCTGACCAACAAATATGCCGAGGGGTATCCGCGCAAACGTTATTACGGCGGTTGCGAGTACGTCGATACCGCGGAGGAACTCGCCATCGCCAGGGCGCGTGAATTGTTCGGCGCCGACTACGCCAATGTGCAGCCGCACTCCGGCAGTCAGGCCAACGTGGCGGTGTTCGCCGCGCTGCTGGAGCCGGGTGATCCGATCCTCGGTATGAGCCTGGCCGATGGCGGACATCTGACGCATGGGGCCAAGGTCAATTTCTCCGGACGCTTCTACAAGGCGGCCCAATACGGGCTGGACTACGCCACCGGCGAGATCGACTACGATCAGGTCCAGGCGCTGGCCGACGAGCACCGGCCAAAGCTGATCATCGCCGGTTTCTCCGCTTACTCGCGGATCGTCGACTGGCAGCGGTTCCGCGACATCGCCGATTCGGTCGGCGCTTACCTGATGGCCGATATGGCGCATATCGCCGGCCTGGTCGCTGCCGGCGTCTATCCCAGTCCGGTAGCGCTGGCCGACGTGGTCACCACGACCACCCACAAAACGCTGCGCGGTCCTCGCGGCGGCATGATCCTGGCCCGGGAGAACGAGGCGCTGACCAAAAAGTTTAATTCCCTCGTGTTCCCCGGCACCCAGGGCGGCCCGTTGATGCACGTGATCGCGGCCAAGGCGGTGGCCTTCAAGGAAGCGCTGGAACCGGCGTTCCGTGACTATCAGGCCCAGGTGATCGAGAACGCACGCACCATGACGCGGGTACTCGCCGAACGCGGCTACAAGATCGTCTCCGGCGGCACCGACAATCATCTGTTCCTGGTCGACCTGATCGACAAGGACGTCACCGGCAAGGATGCAGACGCGGCGCTGGGACGTGCCAATATCACGGTCAACAAGAATTCGGTCCCCAACGATCCGCGTTCGCCCTTTGTCACCAGCGGTTTGCGCATGGGTACACCGGCGATCACCACGCGCGGTTTTGGCGAGGGTGAGTGTGCGACGCTGGCGGGCCTGATCGCCGATGTGCTGGACCACATGGGCGACGAGAGCATCGTCGATCGGGTCCGCGGCCAGATACTCGAGCTCTGCAGCCGATTCCCGATCTACCAGAGCTGACCCCGGCCGGACGCGCACCGTGTATTGCCCTTTTTGCGGCCATCCCGAAACTAAGGTCATCGATTCGCGTCTGGCGGGCGAGGGCGCCCAGGTCAGGCGGCGGCGCGAGTGCCTCGACTGCAGCGAGCGCTTCACCACGTTTGAAAGCGCCGAGCTCGTGATGCCGCGGCTGGTCAAGAGCGACGATAGCCGCGAGCCCTTCGACGAGGAAAAGCTGCGTTCCGGGTTGATCCGCGCGTTGGAGAAGCGCCCGGTCAGCGCCGAGGATCTGGAGGCCGCGATCGCGCGGATCACCCAC
>JBATKC010000374.1:0-13081 GCA_049669065.1 Gammaproteobacteria bacterium | reverse complement strand
TCGGCCTCGGCCTGGTCGGCATGGGTTTGAGACGGCGCAAGATGGCCTGATCGCTAAAACAACAACAGTTAGCAGTGATGATGAACCCCGCCATGTGCGGGGTTCTTTTTGGGCGGATCTGCTGAACCTTGGCTGACATCGCGAACTTTCCACGATCTCGGAGAAATCTCACACATCGAACCGAAAAAGGCAGCATCACGCAGCAAAGCGTGGAACAATGCTTCGACGTTGAAATGCCTTGGTTTCTTGTGCAGGGTGGTTCCCAATAGTGCCGGGGTTGCGCGGAGTTATGACTTGGAATCCGTTATCCGCAAGGATGTGTGGGTTCGACGTCCGCCTCGGGTACCAAGTATCGAGTCTTCGGCTTCAATAGTGTGCCGGACTTAGCCTGCCGCGAGCCTGGGCAAATCCGTGGATGATTGCGGCACCGGTTCGCTGACCGGTCCCGACGGGGTATGGGTCTCAGGTCGTAGCACCCGCTCAGCCAGGGCGAACTTCGAACAGGCAAGTCTTAACGCTAAATCTTTCGATAAATCATGAAATTAGGCCCTAACATTTACACGCCAGGTGATCATTTTGATGAATTGGTCGCCGGGGACGGCACGGCCCGATCCCACGCCAGCCGGCTCGCCGCCTATTTCGAAGCGATGGGACCGGCAGCTCTGCTGGAAAGGCAACAGGCGATCAACAGCACCATCGCCGATATGGGCATCAGCTTCACCGTGTATTCGGAAGGCGACAATATAGACAGGGCCTGGCCGCTGGACATCGTCCCGAGGGTCATTGCGGGCACCGAGTGGGACCGCATCGAGCGCGGCCTGATCCAGCGGGTCACGGCGCTCAATCTGTTTATCGACGATCTCTACAACGACCGCAAGGTCATCAGGGACAAAGTCGTCCCGGCAGAACTCATCGACAGTTCGGTCAACTATCTCCAGCCATGCCGGGGGGTCTCCCCGCGACACGGCGTGTGGGCGAATATCTGCGGCTCGGACCTCGTGCGTGATCGCGACGGTACCGTCTATGTGCTGGAGGACAATCTCCGCGTACCGTCGGGCGTGGCTTATATGCTCGAGAACCGTACCGTGATCAAGCGAGTGTTCCCGTCGCTGTTCGCCAACCTGCGGATCCGCCCGGTCAGCGAATATCCGACCCAGCTGTGCGCGATGCTCGAATCCATCGCGCCCCGGAGAGACGGGGGAGAACCGGAGATCGTCGTGCTCACGCCGGGGATCTACAACTCGGCCTATTTCGAACACAGCCTGCTGGCCCGGACCATGGGCGTGGAGTTGGTGGAGGGGGGTGACCTGGTGGTCGGCGAGGACGACCATGTCTATATGCGTACCATCGACGGACTGGCCCGGGTCGATACCATCTATCGCCGGATCGACGACGTCTTCCTTGACCCCCAGGCCTTCCGCCCCGATTCCATGCTGGGTGTCCCCGGCATCATGCGCGCCTGGCGAGCCGGCAACGTCGCGCTTGCCAACGCGCCTGGATCTGGCGTCGCCGACGACAAGGTCGTCTATACCTATGTGCCGGAGATCATCCGTTACTTTCTCGATGAAGATCCCGTGATCCCGAACGTACCCACCTGGCGGTGCTCTGATCCGACCCATCTTGAATATGTGCTGGCCAACATCGCGGAGCTGGTAGTGAAACCCGCCAACGAATCCGGCGGTTACGGCATGCTGGTAGGCCCCCATGCATCGAGTGCTGAACACGAGCGGTTCAGGCAATTGCTGAAGTCGCAGCCGCGCAACTATATCGCCCAGCCGACCTTGTCCCTGTCCACGGCTCCTACCCTGTGCGACGACACGCTGGAGCCGAGGCACCTGGATCTGCGTCCCTTTGTGCTGCACGGGGAAGAGGTCACGGTCACCGCCGGCGGTCTGACCCGGGTGGCGCTGCGCAAGGGCTCGCTCGTCGTCAATTCTTCACAGGGCGGCGGCAGCAAGGACACCTGGATCGTCGAGGACAACGGCTGATGCTGTCCCGGGCTGCCGAACGCGTCTACTGGACCGGCCGCTATCTGGAACGGGCAGAGAATACGGCCCGGATCATCCAGCAGTACTCTCAGCTGCTGCTCGATCTGCCACCCGAGGTCGGGGTCGAGTGGGGCGAACTGGTCAAGATCTTCGGCGCCGTCGACAGTTATGGGAGTAGCGGCCAGGGTCGTGACGAGACGTCGATCGTTCAGTTCCTGCTCGCCGAGCCGATGAGCGTCTGTTCACTGGCCTATTCATTGAGGATGGCGCGGGAGAACATCCGCAATACGCGGGATCTGCTGCCCCAGGAGAGCTGGGAGAGCGCCAACGAATGCTACCGCTTCGCCCGGGACAGCCTGTCTCGCGCGGCGGCGGGGGAGAACCGGTTTGAAGTGCTGGCAGACTGCATCGGCCGATGTCAGCAGATCAACGGTATCCTCTCGGGGACGATGAGCCACCGCAGCCCTTATCATTTTCTGACTCTTGGACAGCGCATCGAACGGGCGGATATGACCAGCCGCATCATCGACGTGGCGGCCGCCTATGTGCAGCAGAACGAACAACTGGTCCGCCGCTATGGCTCGACCCTGTGGACGAATGTGCTGAAGTCGGTCAGCGGATTCCAGATGTATCGGCAATACTGTCATCCCCATGTGGAAGGCAGCCGGGTGATCGACTTCCTGCTGCACGATGACACCTTCCCCCGGGCTATCCACGCCTGTATCGCCACTGCCCGCGATTGTGCCGAATCCTTGCCGCGCGGTGAACGGACAATCGATGCCCTCGACGCGGTCGGGGACCTGGTCCGGTCGACACCCATCGCCAGCCTGGGTGCCGGCGGGGTCAGCGCGGCAATGGATGCATTGCAAAAGCGGCTCGGCGAGGCCAACCGGGCCGTAGCCACCACCTGGTTTTCTTACGGAGTCAACCAGTGAAGCATTTTCGTTGCCGCTGCGGACAGCCGGTATATTTCGACAATCATAGCTGCGGGCATTGCGGACGGCAGCTGGGCTTCGACCCAGGTGATCTGGACATAAGGGCCGAGGCAACGGCAGGTGCGGGACTGAATTTCTGCAGCAATCGGGACGGCGCCAGCCGCTGCAACTGGCTGGCGGATCCGGATGCCGCCGGCCTGTGCCGGTCATGCCGGATGAGCCGGGTGATCCCGGCGCTGTCCAAGCCTGAGAATCGGGAGCGCTGGCGCAAGCTGGAAGCCGCCAAACGCCGTCTCCTTTACGACCTGCTGCGCCTGGGGCTACCGGTGGATCCCACACATCTCACCTTTGCCTTCAAGGAGGATCGCCGGACCAATCCGCTGGTGGATGAAGAACACATCTCGACCGGCCATCATCAGGGCGTGATATCCATCAATGCCGCCGAGGCCGACGATGTGTTCCGCGCGCAGATGCGTGTCGCCATGAACGAACCGTACCGGACCCTGCTGGGTCATCTCCGGCACGAGTCGGGCCACTATTATTTTGACGAAGTGGTCGACGGGCAGAACCGGACCCTGGCGCGCTCACTGTTCGGTGACGAGACCCGCGACTACAACGACGCGGTGGCCCGCCACTACCAGGACGGCCCACCCGCCGACTGGCGGGAGCGATTCATATCCAGCTACGCGGCATCGCATCCGGCCGAGGATTGGGCGGAATGCTGGGCCCATTATCTGCACATCCGCGCCACCCTGGAGTCGGCCGGCGAGGCCGGCTTTGTCGACTCGGTCCATCCCGGCAACTGGCATGCCGAGTTCGTCAGCCTGGTACTGGACCTCAACGAAATCATGCGCAGCCTGGGGCTCCCCGATGCCTACCCCTTTGTGCTGAATGAGCATGTGGCGAGCAAGATCGAGTTTATCCACGAAGCAATCGAGCGCTGCGCCGCGCGCGGCCAGGCGGAAGCGGGGGCTGGGACCTGAGATTCAGGCAGCAAACGGGGCCAGCACCCCGTCAGCCATCCACCAGACGGACGTTGGGATCCGGAAGCGCCAGCGGCGGCAGCTGGTCGAAGGCCCGCCGCAGATTCACGCTCCATGATTCGCGGATCGCCATCAGATAGGGATGACCCTCTTCGAAAACCAGGTGCACCGCGGGCACAGAGGTGCCGGCTCGATACAGCATGATCTCTATCGGCGGGCCCACACTCGCGTTGCTGCGCATGGTCGAGTCCATCGAAACCAGCCCGCAGCGCGCCACGGTCTCCAGGTCGGTATCCATTCGGACGATCCGGTCGAGGATCGGCTTGCCGTATTTCTGCTCACCCAGCTGGAGGAACGGCGCCAGTTCCATCGGGGTGACGTAATTGCCCTGGGGATAGACATGGAACAGTGCATGCGGCGCCTGTCCGATCTGGCCACCGAGGATAAAATCCGCCTCGGGTGAAAACTTGTCATCATCACCCTGGGCCCCATATTGCTGCTGGACCTCACGATTGATGGCACCGACATAATCCGCCGCTCCCCGCATGCGGCTTACCGTTGCTAGACTCGGCTTGGCGCTCTCCCGGATATCCCGATGCAGGCGCGCGACGACGGCCTGGGTAGTGGCCAGATTCCCCGCGCTCAGGATAGTGAAAAACCGGCCGTCCAGATCGGTAAAGGGGTGCATCTTGCTGTAGACACGGAGCTGGTCGATGCCGGCATTGGTCCGTGAGTCAGATACGAAAACGAGGCCCGTATTGACGGAAGCAGCGAGGCAATAAGTCATGAGGCGCAGCTTAACCGCAGCCGCCATTCTTGGGAATCACCGCCGTCGTGGCAGCCCGCTGCTGCTGCCGCCGGTTTTGTCCCTGTACTTGCCGCATTGACACCCGGAGGTTGCCGAGCCCGATGCCCAATTTTCTCCCCGCCGCTGATGCCCGCAAGACCGTATTCCGCGCATTCCCGGTGCCTATCTATATCCGCCCGTCAGCCGCGCTCCGGGGTGTTGGTGATGTTCCCGTCGTACCTGGAGCATTCGGTCGGTGTGCAGCGCGGTGAGCAGCCCCGGGTCGGTATCACCTTTAATCTGGATCTGGTCGATCCGGCCAGGGTGCCGAGCCAGGTGACGCCCGCCAGCTATTGAACACGACCCGATCCGGGCCATGGTCCCGCCCTTCAGAAGAAAACAGTCGATTGCACAATGGCTTATGCAGTCTATCTCGATTGGATATGATTAAGGGCCGGCGCTACGGATCACCCAGCCAAGGTCATTCAGGCCGCCTGAACCTGCGAATCGTAAAAGCGCCATCATTGAGCGCAAAAAAATGCGAACCGCGTCGTAGAACACTTGGGATCGGATGACCATACTCGGAGATCACTGCCAGTGGGGAGTTTTTCCGAATGCTCACGATCGTCTTCGTCATCGTCGTCAGCGCCGCCGTGGTCGGGTCGATGTGGATGCTGCGAAACATGCAACCCCAGGGAGACAGCGCCGAATCCTCGCTGTTCCCGATCCGGGACGATATGCGGTCTGACGCCGGTCAGCAGGATGCTGCGAACTTCCATTCGGTTGCGATCCGGCCGTGCAAAGACGCCTGCGGCGCGGTCAGAGCCCTTGAGGGCAAGCGCTTCCTGTCCCACAATCCGCCGTTTCTGCCCCTTGCTGATTGTGACCAGTCCATGTGCAAGTGCCGGTATGAACATTACGCCGACCGGCGCAAACAACAGGATCGACGTGACGAACTGACCAGCGCGTTCAGCTTCAGCATGGACCGGGAGAGCATGGATCGCCGTTTGGCGGGCGATCGCAGAGGCAGCTGAGCGGCCGCCCGAAGACCGTTTCAAGGTTCTACCGGACATAATCCAAACGCCGTTATGGTGGCCTGATTAGGCCCTCCCGGGCTATAATCCCCGGCTCAGTCAATTCCGGCTGACGCCCACGCTCATGACGGGATCAAAATGGCAGAAACGCTCGCTGAATACTCACTCTCAGAAGACCATCCCGCCGACACGGCCACGATTTTCGAATCCATGGAGCACCCGCAAGAGGCCAGCGCGGTGCTGAAGCAGCTCGAGGAGCTGAATCAGCGCTTCCGCGCCACCTTCTCGGTTAACAGTGAACTGGTCCCCAGGCCACAGCTCGATCAGCACCAGCTGCTCCTGAACGAAGCCAAGGAGATGCTCGAGGAAGTGCTCGAGCGTAGCGGCGACCCGGCACAACGCGCCTCGGTCCTTGGCGGCATCACCGCTGGCCTGGCGATCGGTACGGCGGTCCATCAAAACCGGTATCTGATGCGTCAGCATTACCAGGCCCTGCGCGAGTCGATCGGCGATACCGCGGAGACCAGTGGCAAGTCTCGCCGCCAGCTGTGGCTGGCACAGATTCTCGGTGACCTGCTCGAAGAGCGTCCCGAGACATCCGAGAGTCGCGGTCTGAAGAGCCGGGTCTGGCGCCGCTATCAGCGCAAGTTCGGCAAGAGCGAGGACTCGTTCCGGCGCGACTGGCGAGCCCTTTGGCGCCGCAAGCGTGGCAAGACAGCGGCCTGACCGTCCTCGATCCGAGACTCGCGCCGTACCCCCACTGATGCTGCCTTCCGAGCGGCCGCATAGAAGCCGAGAGGTGCGCGCGCGGGCGCGCTCGACGGTCATGTTTTGGCAGTGATCCAGATCAGGAAGAGTCACAAGACAGCCATGTATACTGCCGCCGCCGGAGCGGGGTCGGGCCCGATCGCCGGTCGGCTTGACGTCCCGCGGAGATGTGTTTCCGAAGCCGTCTTTCCGACATCGAGGATGTCAGGATGAATATCGAGATCCGATGAGCACTGAACCGGGAGAATCCGGAACCGAAGCGCTGCTGGAGGCCGAAGACCTGGAGCTCTGGCGCGGCGAGCGGCGCCTGTTCAGCCAGCTGTCTTTTTCTCTGGGCGCTGGTGAGTTGTTGCATATCACCGGCGCCAACGGCTGCGGCAAGACCAGCCTGCTGCGTGTCCTCTGCGGTCTGACCCTGCCGGAGACCGGGCAGGTCAGCTGGCGCGGCCAGCGCGTGATGCGCAACCGCGCCGACTACCATGCCGAAATGGCCTACATCGGCCACCGGGAGAGCCTCAAGGGTGAGCTCTCTGCCCGGGAGAACCTGAGCTTCGACCTGCAACTGCGCCATGCCCTGAGTGCGGAGGATATCGCGCAGGCACTCGACCGGGTGGGGCTCACCCGGGCGCGGGACGTGATGGCGCGCGGATTATCCGCCGGACAAAAGCGGCGCGTTTCCCTGGCCAGGGCGCTGGCCAGCCGTGCGCGGCTCTGGGTGCTCGATGAGCCATACACCAATCTGGATGTAGCCGGTCGCGAGTTTGTCGACCAGATGATGAGCGAACACCTGGCGAGCGACGGCCTGGTGCTTCTGGTGGCGCATCAGAGCCATGGGGTGGACGGTGCCCGCATCCGCCAGCTGGAGCTCGCCTGATGGAAGTGCCGGGTCTGGGCAAGGCCTTCGCGCTGCAGGTCGGAAGAGACATGCGCCTCGCATTCCGGCATCTGGGGCAACTGGCCAACCCGCTGATGTTCTTCATCATGGTGACGACCTTATTCCCGCTGGCGCTGAATCCTTCACCACAACTGCTCGAGGCGATCGCACCGGGCGTGGTCTGGGTGGCCGCCCTGCTGGCATCACTGCTGGCCTCGGAGAGCCTGTTCCGCCAGGACGTGGACGACGGCACCATGGAACAACTCGCGTTGTCGCCCCAGCCGCTCGCGCTGATGCTGTTGGCCAAGACCGCGGCCCACTGGCTGATGACCGGTCTTCCCCTGGTGCTGGTTTCACCGATCGTCGCCTACGGCCTGTTCTTACCCCAGGAGGCCGTGCCGGTGACCATGGGCGCGCTGGCCCTGGCGACCCCGATCCTGAGCCTGATCGGCGGCATGATGGCGGCGCTGACCGTCGGTTTGCGCAGGGGCGGCGGTCTGCTCTCGCTGTTGATCCTGCCGATCGCGATGCCGGTATTGATCTTTGGCGCCCGGGCCACGGATCTCGCGATGACGGGGATGGAGTCTGTTGGTGCGATTTATCTGCTGGCGGCGCTGCTGCTGATGGCCATGAGCCTGTCTCCATTTGCGATGGCGGCGGCGATGCGTATTAGTCTCGATTGAGACTAAATCCGATTTTTTGTCTAATAGGCAGGCTATGTGGAAATTTATTCATAAGTTCGGGTCACCGCCGCATTTGTATCGGCTCTCGCTGTTGCTGACGCCCTGGTTCGGCTGGGCCGCTGCGATCCTGATCACAGCAGGTACGCTCGGGGGGCTGTATCTGGCGCCGCCGGACTATCAGCAGGGTGAGGGCTTCCGGATCATCTATGTCCACGTACCCAGCGCGTCGATGTCCCTGTTCGTCTACGTCAATATGGCCATCGCGGCGGCAGCCGGACTGATCTGGCGGATCAAGCTGGCTCATGCCGTGGCCGCGGCGGCGGCGCCGATCGGTGCGTCGTTTACCTTCCTGGCCCTCGCTACGGGCTCGATCTGGGCGAAACCGATGTGGGGCACCTGGTGGGTGTGGGACGCCCGGCTCACCTCCGAACTGGTGTTGTTGTTCCTGTACTTCGGTTATATGGCGCTGCGTGCCGCCATCGACGACGAAAATCGTGCCGACCGGGCCAGCGCGCTGCTGGCGATCATCGGCCTGGTGAATATCCCGATCATCAAATATTCGGTGGAGTGGTGGAACACGCTGCACCAGCCGGCGACGATATCCAAGATGGGCAAGCCGGCCATGGATGGCGACATGCTGACCTGGCTGCTGCTCAACATATTTGGCTTTATGTGCTTCTTTATCGCCGTATTATTGATCCGCACACGCAGCCAGGTGCTGCGGCGCGCGCGGGATCAGAAATGGCTCAGACAAGCGCTGGGGGTCACCTGAGATGCCTGAATTCCTAGAATTCGGCAAACATACCCCGTATGTGGTGAGTAGTTTCGTGCTGGTTATGGTCGTACTTGCAGGGAACGTCATATTTGCGCGCCGACAACTGAAAACATTGGTAAACCGTACCCGGCAACGTCTGGCCGCGGAGGAAAAATCGTGAAATCACGGCATCAGAGAATGATCGGTATCGGCCTGGTCCTGGCCGGCGTGGCGCTCGGAGCGAGCTTCCTGCTCAAGGCCATGAATGAAAACATCCTTTTTTACTATAGCCCCACCCAGGTGGCGGCCGGCGAGCCCCCCGAGAACCGGCGTTTCCGGGTCGGCGGTCTGGTGGTCAACGGCAGCGTCGAGCGTGCGCCCGGCGACATCGAAGTGGCGTTCGTCCTCACCGACATGCAGCAGACCGTGCCGGTAGTCTTCAGCGGTATCCTCCCGGATCTGTTCCGCGAGGGGCAGGGCATCATCGCGCATGGCGAGTTTGATCCGGCCACGGGCAACTTCGTCGCCGACGAAGTGCTGGCCAAACATGACGAGAACTACATGCCACCTGAAGTCGCGGCTTCGCTGAAAGGCGTCCACGAAGGCGGCGGGGGTTAGACATGGTCACTGAAGTCGGTCATTTTTGTCTGGTCCTGAGTCTGTGCCTCGCCATCGCGCAGAGCTTTTTCGGGCTCGCCGGACCGCTCACCAGCCGGCCGTCGTGGATGGCCGTGGCCCGTCCGGCTGCCACGGGACAATTCGTGTTTGTTGCGATCGCCTTCGGCCTGCTGATGCAGGCCTTTATCGTCAACGACTTCTCGGTACTTTATGTCGCCTCGCATTCCAACAGCGAGTTGCCGCTGATGTATCGGATCAGCGCGGTATGGGGCGCGCATGAAGGATCTCTGCTGCTATGGGCGCTGACACTCTCGCTGTGGACCGTGGCCGTGTGCGCCTTCAGCCGCAAGCTGCCTCAGCCGATGGCCAGCAAGGTGATCGGTGTGCTCGGGCTGGTCAGCGTCGGCTTCCTGCTGTTTACGCTGGCCACCTCAAATCCGTTCGAGCGGCTGATCCCGGCGGCGCTGGACGGGCGCGATCTGAATCCGCTGCTGCAGGACCCCGGTCTGGCGATCCACCCACCGATGCTCTACATGGGCTATGTCGGTTTTTCGGTGGCCTTCGCCTTCGCCGTCGCGGCCATGCTCGAAGGCAAGCTGGATGCGTCCTGGGCCCGCTGGACGCGCCCGTGGACCTTGACCGCCTGGCTGTTCCTCACCCTGGGTATCGCCCTGGGCAGCTGGTGGGCGTATTACGAACTGGGCTGGGGTGGCTGGTGGTTCTGGGATCCGGTCGAGAACGCATCGTTCATGCCCTGGCTGGTTGGCACCGCGTTGATCCACTCACTGGCGGTGACCGAAAAACGCGGCCTGTTCAAGAGCTGGACCCTGCTCCTGGCGATCTCAGCCTTTTCGCTGTCTCTGCTTGGCACGTTCCTGGTGCGCTCCGGTGTGTTGGTCTCGGTGCATGCATTTGCCACCGACCCGACTCGTGGCGTGTTTATCCTGATGCTGCTCGCGTTTTTTATTGGCGGCTCGCTGCTGCTTTATGCCTGGCGCGCGCCGGCGCTGGCGCAGTCGGGTGGCTTTACCGGGGTCTCGCGAGAGTCCTTCCTGATGATCAACAACCTGCTGCTAGTGGTAGCGGCCACGCTGATCTTGCTCGGCACCTTGTATCCGCTGTTCCTCGATGCGCTGGGTCTGGGCAAGATCTCGGTCGGGCCGCCCTATTTCTCGGCGGTGTTCGCGGTGCCGATGATTCCACTGGTATTGCTGATCGGGGTCGGCATGCATACCGCCTGGACCCGCGGCGATGCCAGCCGGCTGCGCAGCAAACTCGGCGTATTGGCGATTGTCGCCGCCGCACTCGGGATCGTCGTTCCGTTTGTGTTCTACGGCAGCAGTGGTGTGCTGCTGACGGTCGGCATCATCGCTGCGCTATGGGTCATGGCCAGCGCTATGCTCGAGCCGTTCCGCTGGCTGCGTACCCGCGGCAATCTGCGTGGGTTTCCGCGCAGCATGCTGGGCATGAGCCTGGCGCATTTTGGCGTCGGCGTGTTCGTGCTGGGCGTCACCGTGACCTCCGCATTCAGCATCGAGAAAGACATCAGCCTGAAGCCGGGTGAGAGCGTGGAGATGCAGGGCTATACCTTCACCCTCGATTCGATCCGTGACGCGGAGGGCCCGAACTACACCGCCAAGGAAGCCGTCGTGACGGTGACCCGTGACGGTGATCCGTTGACCACGATGCTGCCACAGAAGCGCGTCTATCGGGTGCAGCAGAATCCGATGACCGAAGCCGCTTTGCACCCGCGGCTGTCGCGGGATCTTTATGTAGCGATGGGGGAGCCGCTGGGCAATAACGCGTGGAGCATGCGCATCCAGTACAAGCCGCTGATCCGGCTGATCTGGCTGGGCTGCATCATCATGGCGCTTGGCGGCGCGGTGGCGGCATCGGATCAGCGCTACCGGTCGAGACGCACGGCAGAAGTGCCGGCCGCCGAAGGCAAGGCGGCGGTCTGATGCGATTCCTGATCCCCGTCGGCGTGTTCGGCGTCTTGGTCGCATTCTTCTTTGTCGGCCTGCGCCTGGATCCCAGCGAAGTCCCATCGCCTCTGATCGGCAAGCCGGCGCCCACCTTCGATCTGCCGGAGATCAAGGATCTCTCGCAGCGTGTCACGACTGCCGATCTCAGCGGCCGGCCGACCTTGCTCAATGTCTGGGCCACCTGGTGCGGCGGCTGTCGTCAGGAACACCAGATGTTGCTGCAACTGGCCGAGCAGGGCGGTGTGCCGATCTATGGCCTTAACTACCGCGACGAGCGCTCCGGCGCGCTGCGCTGGCTCGATCAACTTGGCGATCCCTACGTGGCCGTCGCTTACGATCCGGATGGCAGCGGCAGTATCGACTGGGGCGTCTATGGCGCACCGGAGACCTTTCTCATCGATCCCGACGGGGTGGTCGTCTACAAACACCTGGGACCGATGACACCGTCTGTATGGCGCGAAGAATTCATGCCACGGATGCAGCAGATGCAGGGAGGCGGCAAATGAGCCGTGTAGCGCTTCTGCTCGCCACCCTGGTCCTGACCTGCACCACCGCCTGGGCCATCGACAGCCAGGGGCCGCTATCTGATCCCGAGATGCAGGCTCGCTATGAGCGCCTGACCAACGAGCTGCGCTGTCTGGTCTGTCAGAATCAGACCGTGGCCGATTCCAACGCAGACCTGGCCAAGGATCTGCGCGACCAGACGCGGGAGATGCTGCTTGAGGGCGCCTCCGACAAACAGATCGTCGACTTTATGACCCAGCGCTATGGCGACTTCGTGCTTTACCGTCCACCGCTATCGGCACGTACCGTGCTGTTGTGGGCGGCACCGGCTGTGCTGCTGCTGATCGGCGCTATCGCGCTCGGCCGTATCATCCGCCGACGAGGCCTCGCCGGCGATATTCCTGCACACGGTGAAGAAGCCCTCCCCGAACCGGAACCGAGAGACACCTAGTGACCACATTCTGGATTATTGCTCTGGCCATCGCCCTGGTCGGATCGGCCCTGATCGTCGTTCCCCTGATGCGCTCGTTTTTCAGCGGCCACGAAGGAGATCGCCACCCGGGTATCACCCTTGGCACCGGTATCGCCGTCGCCCTGATACTGCCGGTGGCGGCGCTGACGCTCTATGCGCGCTGGTCCAGCTGGGACTGGGCAGCAAGCGGCGCTCAAATGAGCGCACAGGAGGCGGAGGAGGTCCATTCGATGGGTGATGCGATCACCAGCCTCGAAACCCGCCTGGCCGCTCAGCCGGATGATCTGGAAGGCTGGCAGATGCTTGGTCGGTCATATATGTCGCAGGAGCAATTCGGCAGCGCTGCGCGCGCGTATCAGCAAGCCGTGGGGCTGGCGCCGGACGATCTGAATCTGCGCGCCGATTACGCCGAGGCGTTGTTCCTCAGCGATCCGGCCGGACCGGCCGGTGAGGCCGGGATGATCTTCTCCGAACTGGTGGAGCAGACGCCGGAGAATGCCAAGGTCATGTGGTACGGCGGTTTTGTTGCTTTTGAAACCGGGCAGGATGCGCGGGGCAGAGAACTCTGGTCGGCTCTGCTGCAGCGCGACCCACCGGCACCGATCCGCCGAATTATCGAGCAACGGCTCGGCACCGGCTCGCCGATGGGCGATACGCTGATGGCTGGCGCCCAGGCCGCGACGCCCGCGGCTGACG
>JBATKC010000373.1:0-2001 GCA_049669065.1 Gammaproteobacteria bacterium | reverse complement strand
AAGCGGGCGCGCTCGTGCGCTGCCTTCAGCCGCGTCTGCGGGTTCTCGATCGCGCCGATCTCCGGCCGCACGGGGTTACCCACCGCGCTAGCGGCACCGCGACCCCGGATGCTGCCGGGGAAAGCCTCGAGTATGTGCGTAGTCAACCGGGCCAGCAGTCGGTTGGTCAGGCCCGCCACCGCATTTTGCTCATGGATCAGCAGGGGTCTGCGCGTCAACCACGCGGCCACGCCGCCCGGGCCGCTGACAAAACCGCCCATGCCGAGTACTGCGCGCGGGCGCAGACGCAGCATCAGCGCCAGCGATTGCGTCAGTGCCAGCAGCAATCGGAACGGAGCGAGCAAGCGGGTCCACATGCCTTTGCCGCGGAGCCCGCCTATCGACACCATATGCAACGGCACTCCGGCCTGCGGCACGAGTCGCGCCTCCAGTCCACGTCGGGTACCGAGCCAGGCCACCGGTACGCCGCGCTCGATCAGACCGCGAGCGACGGCCAGACCGGGGAATACGTGACCGCCGGTACCGCCCGCCATGATCAGGACCGGCCGCAGGTTCATGACGATCTCCCGCGACTGCGATTGGGCGGCCGGTTGCATTCCGCGCTGGCCCGCAGAAGCAGTCCGATGGCAGCACAACAGACCACCAGTGAACTGCCGCCGAAACTGACCAGGGGCAGAGTCAGCCCCTTGGTCGGAAGCATGCCCATGTTGACCGCGATATTGATCGCGGCCTGAGCGCCCAGCCAGCTGCCGATGCCGAAACTCAGACAGCCGGCGAACGTGTGCCCGCGATCGATGCAGCGGGCCGCCACGGTCAGGGCACGCCAGACCACCAGCCCGTAGAGCAACACGAGCGCCACGACCCCGATCAGCCCGAGTTCCTCAGCGTAGACTGCGAACACGAAGTCAGTGTGCGCCTCCGGCAGGTAAAACAATTTTTGTACGCTGCCACCGAGACCCACGCCGGCCCACTCACCGCGGCCGATCGCGATCAGGGATTGGGTCAGCTGGAATCCGGAATCATAGGGATCCGCCCACGGGTCCATAAACGCAGTCAGCCGCCGCACCCGATATGGCGAAGTCAGCGCCAGCGCGGCCAGCGCAAACAGCGCCGTGGCGGCCAGCGAGAAAAAGTAGCGGAGTCGCACGCCACCGGCAAACAGGACGCCGAGACAAGTCGCGAACAATACGGTAGCGGCACCGAAATCCGGCTCGGCCAACAACAACACGCAGGCGCCAGCGACGATGCCGACCGGCTTCATAAAGCCGCCGAGCGTCTCGGCCAGCTCTTTTGACCGACGCGTCACATAGGACGAGATAAAGATCAATATCATCAGCCGGGCCGGTTCGGATACCTGCAGGTTGACCGGACCCATCGGCAGCCAGCGCGTGCTTCCATTGACCTCCCGGCCGACCCCGGGGATCAGCACCATCAGCAGCAGCACGAAAGCGCCCAACAGCAGGAAGAACGCAGCGCGCTCCCAGATCCGCAGAGGGACCAGATAACACAACGCTGCCGCGACCCCGCCCGCGCCAAGATAGAGACTCTGGCGGAGCAGATACTGGAACGGCGCGCCCAGCTCGCGGTCCGCACTGGTGATCGACGCCGAGGTGACCATGATCAACCCCAGGGTGACCAGCGCCAGTGTCGCTCCGGTCAGCCAGGGATCCAGCAGCTGGCCCGGAGGCAACGGCAGGCTCTGGCTTGGGCGTCGCGGGGCGCTCATGAGAGCAGACTCCGCACCGATGTGGTGAACACGTCGCCCCGCTCGGCAAAGCTGCTGAACATATCGAGGCTGGAACAGGCCGGCGACAGCAGCACCGTGTCGCCGGGTTGACCAAGACTCGCGGCCGTCTTGACCGCGCTGGCCATGTCCTCGACCAGCGTGACCGGACACACGCCATCCAGCACATCGGCGAGCTGCGCTGCATCCCGACCGA
This sequence comes from Gammaproteobacteria bacterium, assembly GCA_049669065.1. Classification (GTDB taxonomy): domain Bacteria; phylum Pseudomonadota; class Gammaproteobacteria; order Steroidobacterales; family XN24; genus CAMYOC01. The sequence goes on along the minus strand of JBATKC010000373.1, from coordinate 61 downwards.
GCAGCACGGCGGCCCGCGCCCGTCCGCGTAATGCATCGGCCAATGGCGCGAACGCCTGGCC
>JBATKC010000372.1:0-7772 GCA_049669065.1 Gammaproteobacteria bacterium | reverse complement strand
CGATGATGGCGTTACCGCCGGTGCCGATGATCGCCTCACCACCTGTGCCGATGATGGCGTTACCGCCGGTGCCGATGATCGCCTCACCACCTGTGCCGATGATGGCGTTACCGCCGGTGCCGATGATCGCCTCACCACCTGTGCCGATGATGGCGTCACCGCCGGTGCCGATGATGGCGTCACCGCCTGTGCCGATGATGGCTTCCGATCGAACGTTTGGCTCCGGATTGGCCGCCAAGGCCGATGACTTCGCTGCCGCGAAGGTCGGACCCCCTGCAATGGCCAGCGCAAACGCCGAAGCCAGCTGCATCCTTGCTGTCCTACTTGGCTTCCATTTCTTCATCTTTCGTCTCTCCAACACTCTTTTCAGACTTCTCTTTAACCCGATGTTCGTAAGTAAAAATGCCGACCCCTATTTTCACTACCCGCCGGGCCTCGCGGTCAATTGGGTCAAGTAGTCGCTGTTCAACCTTCCGATCGTCCTCTTGCTCCCGTTCGGAAAACCAGTTGTCGATGCTTTCCAGGAATTTCTGACCATCTTCTTTGAGAAAATTTCGGAAAGCCCCCAGCGTCTCTTCATCTACTCCGTCCGGTGTATAAACCTGCCTCTCAAATTTCGCTGGCCCGACCCGCTCCGGATCCACGTTGTGTACGAGTGTTTCGGCCAGATTCCCTAGAGTTCTTCCTACTCGATCCATCGACTCAGGCCTAAATCGAGCAGCAATAAAAGTCCTGGATAACAGTTTAATTTGCCGCTTCTTCGTGATCTCGATGGCCCCGACTCGCCGCATCTCGGGAATCAAGTCATCCTCGTCAAATCCTTCCCCGTATCTCTTAGCCAGTAATCCGAATCCCCCTTGCGCCATAACCCCGCGTTTGAGATCTAAAGGTATCCCGTACGGTCCAGTGAAATCGCCATCGGAAGTCCAACCTTCGATCATTCGGCTGATGAGTCCTGCCCGAATGAAACGGCTGCCAAATCCAGCTCCCTCAACCTCATCGTAGTAATCAACGTCGTATCGCGTTAATCCTGTGAGGACCGCCACCGCGTTCCGGGACATTTCCTGGCTGGGTGGGGCGAAATCCCCGCGGGCGGATTCGATGAAGACTGCCTTTATGTCGTCTGTGTACTCCTTGAACGAGATACCATTTCGTAGCGCCAGCCGTACCAGGGGGCGATACACGTGTCTGAATGCCGCGAGCAGCGCGACCCTGACATGTTCATCCATCCTGTTCGGTTGATATCCAGTGGCCGTTTAGCAAAGGAACAACGGCTTTTGTACGGGCCTTTGAGTCAAATATATCGCCGGCGAGGGTGCGGTCAAGCATTGGACATAATGGAATGGCTGCTGTCGACCATGTAGAGGGGGTATTGCGCTGAATAATGCTTACTCCATGACCAGAAAATCGACTATGAATCAGAGGTTAAAGGGCATGTGATGACTCACCGGTTGAAATCCCGAAGAGCTCCGCGGGAGAAGCGTTATGTTAAGTCAATGCGATTATGTTAACGCGATCATATGTCAACAAACATCCCTTTGGCGACCTGTTTTCCTGATCTGCAGCCGCTTTTCCCGATATTTGCGCCCGATCCTTGTGATCGACGATGAACTTATCGTTGTTCTATTAAAAACAGAGGGATAGATGAAAGAGCTCACAGACCACGTAACTTGATTGTCTACGGATTCTGCTGAGCGCGGCTGTCAGATGGCAGAAAACGCCGGCCGGAGAGGCATGGCTGTGGTGCGGTCAGACGCGGGTTACTCCGATGTTCGTACCTGAAGCAAGGGGCGCTTTATCGTATTTGCATGGGATCGGTAGGGTCGGAAGAGGAGAACCGGCTGTCCAGACGTCGATGGCCTCGGCGAATAACTACACACGCACAAGAAATTTCAGCCAATTCCAGTTTTCCGCTCTGCAACATCAAGTATTTCGCAAGTTTGCGCAGATTCCCTGTCTTGGCAGACGAGGTGCCATCGGGTCGTTAGCTGGCGGTCAGACATCTGTTTCACGTGCCTGGCGCTTTCTGGATCTAAATTTCGTCGGGGGTGTAGGCCTGGATGCTCAGGGCATGGATGTCCGTAGCCATCAGTTCGCCCAGGGCTTGATAGACCCGTCGATGTCTCTGCAGTGGGCGCAGTCCCGCAAACGCGGCACTGACGATGGTGACGCGGAAGTGGCCGCGACCATCGCGGGCACCGGCGTGGCCGGCATGCAGATGGCTTTCGTCCTCTATCTCCAGCGCCTCCGGGTGAAGCCCGGAGTCCAATGCCTGCCTGATCAGCTCGACGCGGGCCGCGGTCATGGCAGCACCTTGATCAATGGCCGGACCTTTACTTCGGCGTAGACCCCGGCCGCAGTATAGGGATCTGCTTCCGCCCATTCGGTGGCCGCCTGCAGCGATTCGAATTCTGCTACCACGATACTGCCGCTCATCCCGGCGGGCCCCGGGTCCATGCTGTCGATGTTCGGCGTCGGCCCGGCCAGGATCAGTCGTCCCTCGGAACTCAACGCATGCAGCCGCTCCAGATGAGCCGGGCGGGCCTCTGCGCGTGCGGCGATGCTGTCTGCGACGTCGGTGCCGATAATTGCGTAAAGCATGTCTGCCATTCCTTCGTCAGCCAGGTAGTGGCCCGCGGACTGGATGGGGTCCTTTCCGGACACACAATCGCGGGGCTGCCTGTATGGTAGCGGACCGGTAGAATAGGCGGGATGGGCGAACTCCTGGAAATCCACCCCAAGGACCCGCAGCCGCGACGCATCGGCATGGTGATCGATGTGCTGCGCGAAGGCGGGGTCGTGGTATTCCCGACGGATTCCATTTACGCCATCGGCTGCCGTCTTGGCGACAAGGCGGCCATGGAGAAAATCCGCCGTGTCCGCGGGCTCGATCGTAAGCATCTGTTCACCATGGTCTGCCGGGATCTTTCCGAAATCGCGGCGTATGCGCGGGTCGACAATCAGAGTTACCGCCTGATCCGTTCGATGACACCGGGGCCATTCACCTTCATCCTGCCGGCCACAAAGCAGGTCCCTAAGCGGCTGCAGCATCCCAAACGGCGGACCGTTGGAATTCGCGTGCCGACCCATCCGGTGCCGCGCGCCATCCTGGAGGGTCTGGAGGAGCCGCTGTTGAGCAGCACGATGCAACTTGCGGGCGATGCCATGCCAATGACCGAGCCCTATGAGATTTTTGAACGGATCGGCGCGGAGGTGGATCTGGTGATTGACGCCGGAACCTGCGGCATTGAGCCCACCAGCGTCATCGACCTGGTCGGTCAGGCGCCGGAAGTCCTGCGCCATGGCATGGGTGATGTCGACCATTTGCTCGAAGTCTGAGCGCGCCAGCCGCGTATAATACGCTGATGCCCCAGCTCAATATGATCCAGATGCTCGCCGTGGCGGTGATCCCGGTGCTGTTCGCGATCACGCTCCACGAGGTCGCACACGGCTGGGTGGCGCGGCGGTTCGGCGACCACACGGCGGAGCTGGCCGGCCGGCTGTCGATCAATCCGCTTAAGCACATCGACCCTGTCGGGACCGTTATCGTGCCTGCGCTGATGCTGTTCCTTGGCGGGTTCCTGTTTGGGTGGGCCAAGCCGGTGCCGGTAAATTTCCGTGGTCTGCGCAACCCGCGGCGGGACATGATCCTGGTCGCCGCAGCCGGTCCGGCGTCGAATATCCTGATGGCGGTGGGTTGGGCGCTCGTCGCCCGTCTGGTCCATGGGTCCGGCATAGACGGCAGCAGCGCGGTCTACTTCCTGGCCATGGCCCAGGTCGGAGTGCTGATCAACGTGATCCTGGCCGTGTTCAACATGTTCCCGCTGCCGCCACTGGACGGCGGCCGCGTGCTCAGTGGCCTGTTGCCACCGCAGCAGGCGACTAAACTGGAACGGATCGCACCCTACACGCTGCCGATCCTGATTCTGCTGATGGTGACCGGTGTGTTGTGGCGTATCCTGCAGCCGTTCCTCGACGCAGCGCAGCGCCTGGTTTTCTTCCTCGCCGGCATGTAGACCGGCACCTCGTCTGGAGTTTGTCTTGGTTAGTTTAGTGGCAACGGGTAATCGCGTGGTGTCGGGCATGCGTCCGACCGGCAGTCTGCATTTGGGCCATTACCACGGCGTTCTCAGGAACTGGGTCCGTCTGCAATACGAGTACGAGTGCTTCTTTTTTATCGCCGACTGGCATGCGCTCACCACACACTATGATGACCCCGGCGACATCCAGCACAACATCATCGAGATGGCCATCGACTGGCTGGCCGTGGGTGTAAATCCGGCATCGGCAACCTTGTTCGTGCAATCCGAAGTGGTCGAGCACGCGGAGCTACATCTGCTCCTGTCCATGATCACACCGCTTGGTTGGCTGGAACGCGTGCCCAGTTACAAAGACCAGCAAGAGAAGCTCCGCGAGAAAGATCTGGCCACTTACGGTTTCCTCGGTTACCCGCTGCTGCAGAGCGCCGATATCCTGCTCTATGGCGCGGCCGCGGTGCCGGTCGGTGAAGACCAGGTCGCCCACGTAGAGATGACCCGCGAGGTAGCACGGCGCTTCAATCATCTTTATGGCCGGGAGGAGAACTTCGACAGGAAGGCAAAGAAGGCCGTGCGCATGCTCGGTGAGCACAATCAGGAGATCTATCTTAAGGCGCGCCGCCGCTACCAGGAACAGGGTGATAGCGAAGCGCTGGAGGAGGGGCGGCGCGTGGCGCTCGCCAGCGCGCGCCTGACGGTGGCCGACCGCGATCGACTGATGGGTTATCTCGAAGGCACCGGTCGCCGTATCCTCAGCGAGCCGGAGGCGCTGCTGACACCGACACCGAAAGTGCCGGGCTTGGACGGACAGAAAATGTCAAAGTCCTACGGCAATACCATCGGCCTGCGTGAAGATCCGGCCGCGGTAGAGAAAAAACTCCGCACGATGCCCACCGACCCGGCCCGTGTCAGGCGTACCGACCCGGGTGACCCGCGCCAGTGTCCGGTATGGGATTTCCACCAGATCTATTCGGATGACAGTACAAGAGACTGGGTTATGGAAGGCTGCACGACCGCAGGCATCGGCTGCATCGATTGCAAGGGGCCGGTGATCGAGGCGGTGCTCGCGGAGCTCAAGCCGATCCGCGAACGGGCCGAGCCTTTTGAAGATGATCACGAGGGGGTGCGCGCCATCCTCAATGAGGGGCGTGAGAAAGCCCGCGATGATGCCCGTGAGACGATGGAGCAGGTGCGCGCCGCCATGGGACTGGAGGACTGAATGGGCAAGCCGGTAGAGGAAGCGCAGGCGGCGACTCCCGACGATGAGTCGGCGCGCGGCGTCGCGGCACAGGTGTTGCCCGCCGAAGCCAGTCCGCTGCAGGCACAGTTGCCGTTTGCCGTGGTCGACGGGCAGCCGATCACGCAGCTGCCGGATGATCTGTATATCCCGCCTGACGCACTCGAGGTGTTCCTCGAAGCGTTCGAGGGACCGCTGGATCTGCTGTTGTATCTGATCAAGCGGCAGAACATCGACATCCTGAATATCCCGATCGCGCCGATCACGCTGCAATACACGCAATACATCGAGCTGATGCATGAACTGCAGCTCGAGCTGGCCGGGGAATATCTGGTGATGGCAGCGATGCTGGCGGAGATCAAGTCCCGCATGCTGCTGCCGCGGCCGGTTTCGGAAGAACATGACGAAGGCGATCCGCGCGCGGAGCTGGTGCGGCGACTCCAGGAATACGAGCGTTACAAGCAGGCGGCGGAGGACATCGATACGCTGCCTCGTCTGGAGCGCGATATCTTTCCGGCCAGCGTCGAGATGTGCGAGCGCAAGGTGGTGCAGATGCTCCCCGACCTCACGCTGAAGGCGCTGCTGCTGAGTTTCCGCGATGTCCTGTCCCGGTCCGAGATGTATGCCCATCACCACATCCAGCTCGAGCCCTTGTCCGTGCGTCAGCGGATGTCCGATGTGCTGAGCGCGTTGGGGTCATCGGAGTTCACCCGCTTTACTGATCTGTTTGAACCGAAGGAAGGGCGCATCGGCGTGGTCGTGACCTTCCTTGCGCTGCTGGAACTGATCCGTGAGAGACTGGTGGAGCTGGTGCAAAGCGAGCCGTTTGCGCCGATCCATGTAAAGGCCCATGCCGGCCCGCCGCAGACCGTCACCGAGGTGTCCGGGCAGATCGAACCGGCCAATGACTCTGATTGATTAGCTGAATATCCGGAATACGATTGATGAACGACGAACACGTACGCAATATCGTCGAGGCGGCACTGATGGCCGCGGGACGGCCGCTCAGTATCGATGGGCTGCTCGCCCTGTTCGGCGACGAGGCGCGCCCCGAACGGGCCCAGGTCCGGGCTGCGCTCAATGCCCTGAGCGAACAGTATCAGGACCGCGGCATCCAGCTGGCCGAGGTCGCCAGCGGTTTCCGCATCCAGGTGCGCGAGGAGATGAGCGACTGGTTATCCAGACTCTGGCAGGAGCGGCCGCCCAGATACTCGCGCGCGTTGATGGAAACCCTGGCCTTGATCGCCTACCGGCAGCCGATCACCCGCGGTGAAATCGAGGACGTTCGCGGTGTGGCGGTCAGCACCAATATCATCCGCACGGTGATGGAGCGCGGCTGGGTGCGGGTGGTCGGCCACCGCGACGTACCGGGGAAGCCGGCGATGTTTGGCACTACCCGCGAGTTCCTCGATTACTTCGGGCTCAAGCGACTCGAGGAGTTACCTTCGCTGGCCGAACTGCGGGACCTCGATAGCCTAAACGTTGAGCTCGATCTCGGTTTCGATGTGCCGGCCCTGGTCGATGCCGCGTCCGAGTCGGGTCTGGAAACGGACGCGGACGAAGAGCAGGAACACCGGATGGCGCTTGCCGGGCTGGATCAATCCGACGATGCCGAGACAGCTGTCGAGGAAGAGACGGTCGTCGAACAACACCCAACAGCAGAAAAAGATCTGGCGGTGGAGCCGGAGGCCGAAAGCGACGACGAATTACATGATCGCTCCAGTGCCGGCAATGGCTGAGCGCCGGTGAGCGAACGTATCCAGAAGATCCTTGCCAACGCCGGGATCGGTTCGCGGCGCCAGGTCGAGGCATGGATCCGCGCCGGCCGGGTCACTGTGAATGGTCAGCCGGCGGAGATCGGTCAGCCGCTGGAGGGCGGCGAACTCATCAACGTGGACGGCAAGCCGGTACGCATCGGCGAGCAGCGCCGCCAGCGCTATCTGGCCTATCACAAGCCGATCGGTGAGATCTGTTCCCACGACGATCCCGAGGGACGGCCCACGGTCTATGAGAAGCTGCCGCGCCTGCGCGGCGCGCGCTGGATCGGCGTCGGCCGACTTGATGTCAACACCGCCGGTCTGCTGTTGTTTACCACCGATGGCGCACTGGCCAACGGCCTGATGCATCCGTCCTCTGGTGTACTTCGAGAGTATGCGGTCCGGGTCATGGGCGAGGTCAGCGACGAGGACCTGCGCGCGCTGCGTGCCGGGATCGAACTGGATGACGGACCGGCGCGGTTCGGGACCATCGAGTTCGGCGGTGGTGAAGGCATTAATCGCTGGTATCACGTGACGCTGGCCGAGGGCCGCAAGCGGGAAGTGCGGCGTCTGTGGGAGGCCAGGGGCCATACCGTCAGCCGTCTGATCCGGGTGGGCTATGGTCCGATCCGGCTCGAACGCGCGCTGCGCCCGGGCCATTTTCGCGATCTTACCGAGGCCGAAGTCGATGCCTTGTGTCGTGCCGGCGGACAGCCGCCCCCGCGACGCCAAACCAAGCCG
>JBATKC010000371.1:0-20625 GCA_049669065.1 Gammaproteobacteria bacterium | reverse complement strand
GTATCGAGGCCGGCCGGCACCGTCGCGCCGGTCATGATGCGTACACACTGGCCCGCGGTGACTTCACCGGTATAGGGATGCCCGGCCCAGGCGGTCCCGGCCACGATAAAGACACGCTCCCCATCCGCGGGCAGATCCGCTGCGGCCACCGCGAAACCGTCCATCGCGGAATTGTTGTGAGAGGGCACATCGACGCCGGAATAGACGTCCTCAAACAACACCCGGTCGAGCGCTTCGGTCAGCGCTTGCGTTTCGTCACCGGACACCGGGTTTACGGCCTCGAGTATCTGCGCGCGCGCCGTGGCCAGCGGCAAGGACTGTCCCTGACGCGCCTCTTCGGCGCAAGGGTCTACGTCTGCGGGGAGGCGCTCGCTCACGCGCCTGGCCCGCCGACCGAAAAGGGCTGCGAGGATGAAGCTCGGCCCGCCGTGCTTTCAAATTCGTGCAGTTCCTCGGCGGTGTTCAGATTGGCGAAGGCATTGCCCCAGTCGCTGAAGTCGACCCGAGTCACCGCATGTTGTGCAAACCATTTGTCGACCTTGCGCCCGCCACCGGACAAGAAGGCGGCGAGACTCGGTTGCAGATCGGTGCGCAACATCATAAACAGCGGTTGCAGCCATTCACCGTCGTGGGCGACCGCGATCTCGGCCTGGTCCCGCATCAGCGCAGCATGCAGCCGCGGCCCGAGATCGTCGCCGAGACCGGGCGTATCGCACGGCACCGTGAGCATCAGCGGCGTGGACGTCACTGGCATGGCGCTGGCGACACCGGCGAGCGGGCCGAGAAAGCCGTCCTCGCGATCGGTGACCAGCGGATAGCCGAAGGCGGCGTAGCGCTCGGTGTTGCGGGCGTGGTTGATCAGGATCGGTCCGACCTGGGGCCGCAATCGATCCAGCACCCATGCGATCAGCGGCCGATGCAGTGCCTCGACCAGGCCTTTGTCCGCGCCGCCCATGCGGGTGCCGCGGCCGCCGGCGAGTACCAGCCCGGTGATCGTGTCGCTGGGGTAGCTTGCCGAATATTCGCTGAAGTCGCTCATCGCCACTCTTTTAACATTCGCTGCGCCGGCGGTCACGCACGGACGCCGCACCCTCACTCGATTTGCGCGGCCCCTTTGGCATCCGGGAAGAACGCGGGCTGGCCGTCGATCCGGTAGCCGCCGATCAGACTCTGCCCCCGTGGCGAGACCAGCCAGTCGATAAAAGCCTGGCCCGCCTTTGCGTTGACGTGAGGATGACGATCGGGATCGACCAGGATCACGCCATAGGGATTGAACAGGACAGGATCGCCCTCGGTCAGGATGACCAGATCGCCCTTGTTGCCAAAGCGGATCCAGGTGGCCCGATCGGTCAGCGCATACGCATCCATGCCGCTGGCGGTATTCAGGGTCGCGCCCATCCCGGAACCGGTCTCGCGATACCATGATGTGCCGGACGCGGCCGGATCAACGCCTGCGGTCTGCCACAGGCTGAGCTCCTTTTTATGGGTCCCGCTATCGTCACCGCGGGAAGCGAACAAGCTCTTGCTGCTGGCGATGGCGGCCAGCGCCTGTGCGGCATCATCGCCACCCTTGATGCCGGCCGGATCCGACGCCGGCCCGACGATAACGAAATCGTTATGCATGACCGCAAACCGCTTGACGCCATAGCCTTCAGCGACGAAGACGTCTTCCGACGGCCGGTGATGGACGAATAGCACATCCGCGTCACCGTTTTTCGCCACCCTGATCGCCTGGCCGGTGCCGACCGCGACCACACGTACTTCGATGCCGGTGTCGGCCTGAAATTTTGGCAACAGGTATTCGAACAGACCAGAGTTTTCCGTCGATGTGGTCGAGGCCACGGTGATCGACTCCGCGGCTGCCAGTGCCGGCAAACAGGCACCGACCAGCAACGACAGCCGGAGCCAGCGCCAGGCCGGTTTCGTGTTGCGTCTCCGCACGGCTGCGTTGCTCCTCAGTTAATCAATTGGCCAGCGATAAAGTCGGCGGCATCCGGGTCCCGAGGGCGCGCAAAGAATTCGCCCGCCGGGCGATGCTCGAGCAAGCGGCCGTGATGCAGGAACATCACTTCTTCGGCCAGACGGCGGGCCTGGGCGATGTCATGGGTCGTCATCAGGATCTTGGCGCCAGTGGCGCCGAGGCGGATGATGAGTTCCTCGACCGCGCGCGTCGCGCCGGGATCGAGATTCGCGGTCGGTTCGTCCAGCAGCACGACCGCAGGCTCTAGTAGCCACGCCCGGGCGATCGCGAGTCGTTGCTGCTCACCGCCAGAAAGTGTTCTCGCCTGGCGATGTGCCAGCGGTTTCAGACCGGCCTGATCCAGCGCCGCGCTCACCAGTCCGCGGCGTCGATCTCGTCCGATGCCCTGGGTTTTCAGGACATGTTCGATATTGGCCGCGACCGAGCGACGCAGCATCACCGGTCGCTGGAAGACGAGGCCGCGCCGTTTCATGGTTGCTGCCGGTGTGAACCCGCCCCATGTGATAGCGCCAGCGCTCGGTGCCAGCAGCCCGTGGCACAGACGCAGCAAAACGCTTTTGCCGGCGCCGTTGGGGCCCAGTATTACGGTGCGGCGGCTGTCTTCGAGCCTGAACGAAACATGGTCTATCAGCGCCCGGTCTCCGGCGCGATAGGAGACCGCGTCCACCACCATGGGCAGCAGGCCATTGGTGTCTGCGGTATCGGCAGCCACCGCCGGATCAGCCGTAGCGTCGATGGGCTGTCTCCCCCAACAACATCGCGGCCGCGTTGACGCTCACCGCCAGCGTCACCAGGACCAGCCCCAGACCCAGCGCAAGGGCCAGATTTCCCTTGCTGGTCTCGAGCGCGATGGTTGTCGTCATTACCCGGGTCGAGTGGAGGATGTTGCCGCCGACGATCAGCACCGCACCGACTTCCGCGATGGCGCGGCCAAAGCCGGCGAGGATCGCGGTCAGTAAACGGAAACGACCGTCCCAGAGCAGCGTGGCCATGCGTTGCAGCGGCCCGCTGCCGATGGCGCGCAGGTGCTCGTCGTACTCCTCGTGCAGATCGGCGACGGTCTGCCGCGCAAGTGCGGCGATGATCGGTGTGACCAGTACGGACTGTGCAATCACCATCGCGGTGGGCGTAAACAGCAGGCCATACGATCCCAGCGGACCGCTGCGGGACAGCAGCAGGTAAATGACCAGACCGACCACCACTGGCGGCAGACCCATCAGCGCGTTGAGCACGATGATGAGCGGTCGTCGGCCCGGGAATCGGGAGAGGGCCAGCGCCGCGCCCGCCGGCAGACCGATGATGGCCGCCACAAGGACGGCGGTCAGGCTGATTTCCAGCGAAAGACCGACGATTTCGAACAGATCCCGGTCCAGCGAGGTCACCAGAGCGAATGCGGTGGAGAGCGCATTCGAAAAATCATTCATGTTGGCTCGGCTCCTGAATCTGGGTTAGGGGCGCGGTTGGGGGTATCAGCGACTGATACGCCGACGCCGATCCGAACACCGGAACGATGCAATTCGGGTGCCATATACACCTTTTGGGGATTCTGCTGGTTTAATTTTGGTTTCTGTTGCCGCTAGAATAGGAATTTCCGCGACAAAATGTCAGGCCCTGGCGCATAATTTGCGTCATCTTGTCGCATCTGATGGCGTCCTCGGCCGCAGTCTGACCGCCGGGATCATAAGGATTCCGGCCTGCCGGCCGGGGATCGGGGTCAACAGGAAGCATGAAATCGACCAATGAGGCGACACGCGGCGGAGTCATCGGCACCGCTGCCGACAGCGCGACCGCCGCCAGACGGTTGTCGGTGCTGATAGTCTCCGGCGACCGTCGATTCAGATCGAGGTTGCAGACCGGTCTGGGTCGATACTTTGCATTGGTCGAAGGCGTGGCGGACGAAAAACGCGCCCGGCAGGTCTGCAAGCGCTGTCATTTTGACTATGTGCTGGTGGATGACGCCCCGGGCCACGTGTCGACGGTGACTCTGCTGGAAGGCCTCCACGACATCGACCCGCTGCCGCGCGTGCTGGTCTTAAGCGACCGTGACGATGTCGAACGTGCGCTGGAGGGTCTGCGGGCGGGTGCCCGGGATCTGTTATTCAAGCCGGTGTCGGTCGACGACGCGGCAAGCTCTATCCAGCGCCTGGATGCTGCGGCACCGGCAACGGTGACAGAATCACCCATGCCCATGCGCGGCCAAGCGATGCCGCACAGCCTGCGTTTGATCGGCGCCGCCGCTTCGATCAGCCGGATCAAGCAGATGATCCGGCGGGTGGCGCCGTTCCCGGCCACGGTCCTGATCGAGGGCGAGACCGGCACCGGCAAGGAACTGGTCGCGCGTCTGCTGCACCGTCAAAGCGGACGCAAAGGCAGGTTCGTGCCGGTCAACTGTGGTGCGATTGCCCCGGAGTTGATGGAGAGCGAGTTGTTCGGCCATACGCGTGGTGCGTTTACGAGCGCCCACCAGGTCCGCGAGGGTCTGTTCATGGCGGCCAAGGGCGGCACCGTGTTTTTGGATGAGATCAGCGAGTTGCCGGTTGGTCTGCAGGTCAAGTTGTTGCGCGCCCTGGAGGAAGGCAACGTCCGCCCGGTCGGTTCGGATCGGGAAGTGGCGGTCGACGCCCGGGTCGTCGCTTCGACTCAGCACGATCTGCCGGCGGAGATAAAGCGCGGGCGTTTCCGCGAGGATCTGTTCCATCGGATAAATGTGGTCCACTTGCAGCTGCCTCCGCTGCGCGAGCGGCGCGACGATATCCCGGAGTTGGTGGACCATTTCATGGCCGAAATTGCGGCCGATCTGGCGATGGCTGCGGTGCCTTTGGACGCGGCCGGCCTGCGCGCCTTGCAGGCGCGTGAATGGACCGGCAACGTGCGTCAGCTGCGCAACGTGGTCGAACGTACGGTGCTGCTTGGCGAACTGCCGCCCGAACTGGTCGCTGTCACCGATGAACCACGCGCGCTGGACGGGTCCGGTCCTTATCCGCTCGACTGGACCCTGGAGCAGGTCAAGCAGCATCACATGGAGCGCGTATTGGCGGCGAGCGCGGGTAACAAATCGGAAGCAGCGAGGCGTTTGGGTATCTCGCGCAAGACCCTCGAACGCAAGCTGGGTTCAGGCGGCGACTGAAGCAAACGATCGGGCGCGGAGACGGCGCCTGGCACAAGCACAACAGAAGACGATGCGATTCATCAATCGAGACGACGAGGATAAACCATGGCAGAAGGCACGATCGATCAGGAGGTCCTGAAGGGCGAAATCAGGAAGTTTCTCAAAAAGGTGGGTATCGGCTCGCAGCAGGAGATCGAGCGCGCCGTCACGGCCGCCGCCGCCGACGGGTGTTTGAACACTCAGGCGGGCATCCGGGCACGGATAACGCTCGAGCTGCCGGAGCTCGGTGTCGAGCATGTCATCGAGCAGGATCTGGCCGTGCGTTGAATTCCGTTGGCGGCCCGTTCAGGCCGCCCAGACCAGGTCTCCGGCTTCAGACAGGTCGTAGCCGCCCAGCAGTTGCGCCATCTTCTGCGATTCCGGGCTGCGCAGCTTGTCGAGCAGACAGCGGAACAGACGGCGGAAGAATATCCCCCGGTTCATCACCAGGTCGAAGCCTTCCCAGCCGAGGCTGACAAAATCGAGTCCGAATTCAGTGGCGGCGGCGCGCGCCCCCGGCGCCACGTCGGCTTGCCCCATCGCCACGGCGGCGGCCGCGTCCCGTTCGGAGAATGCATGGCTGGTGATCCGCCGCCGGGCCGGATTGAGCCGGTGACGGCTGATCGTCTCCTTGAGGAAGCGCTGCGAGCCCGCGCCCTCCTGGCGTGACGCCCAGCGTGTTTCGGTGCCGAAAAGGTCTTCGATTCGGCTCGTCGCCGTCCATACACCCGGCGCCAGGATCAGGCCCTGCTCCCGCCGGAAGGCGCGCACCAGGGTCCAATCGGTGTGCTGGTGATACTGCCGGATAAGGGCCGGATGGCGTTTGTCGCTCTCCTCGGCCGGCCCCCAGTGGATGCCGCATACGTCTGCGCGCCGTCGGGCCAGCAGCGACAGGCCCAGCTGTGTGCCGGTAGCGGTGTAGCTGATCAGCGCGCGCGCCTGCAGCTCGTTCGCGGTTTGCATGATGGCGCGATACAGCAGGGGATCATCGCTGCCGGCGATCACCATGCGATCGGTGAGCAGGCCACCGTGGCTGGATTCGAGGATCCACTGGTCGACCAGGTCACGCGGGAACAGCCACTTGCCGGTGAGCTTGCTTGCCGGGATCTTGCCCTCGCCGACCAGCGCGTAGACTTTCTTTTCGTTGAGCTGCAGATATCGGGCTACCTGCTTGACGCTCATGAAGCGGGGCCGTTGCGCGGCGGCCACGGGCACCGTGATATCGTCCGCAGGCTCGCTGACCGGGGTGCCGACCTGCTTTGACCTCGGTGATCGGCTGACCTTCATCGTGGCTTACCCCCTTTGCGGCCCCGCAGGACGGGTTAGGTGAGGCGGCAGAATAAACGACCCGCCTGTTTACAGTAACAAGCATCCGAGCGTGATCTGACATGCAAGAAGCGTACCCTCATGCTTGCGCGGCCTCCGTCCCTCCGCAAGCAGTCTGAGAAGGCCGCCGCATCGAAGCGGCCGAAACCGGGATCGGTGCAATTTGTCCCAGCCGGCGCTGCGCGCAAAAGATTTCGGCGCAGCCTGCCCGGTTGGCTGGACGATCGGCCTTCTCCGCAGCCAGCCAGCCGGGGCGCTGCCGCTGGTATGCAACTTGCTGGTAGAGTTGAGTGTCAGACTATGGCTGGAAACGACAAGGCTCGTCACCGGTACCCGGTCGGCGCGCGGTTTGACCGATCGTTCGCGGTCTGAGCAAAGGAGAACATGAAAACACGAGCCAAAGTCAGTTTGCCGGTATCCGTCATCCTGGCCAGAAAGATGGTATCCCGAGGGGCCTGGAGTGTGCCGAGCTACCGGGCGGTCGGCGTGGTCGCCGGCGACAGTCTGGCCAGCATCGATGCGAAAGGATCGCTGGTTCGGGAGATGGATGACGAGCGACACTATCTGTGGGGTGGGCTGAAGCTGGAATTATTCCGTGACAGCGCCGGGAGCTACTGGACGAATTTGGTCGGCGACGAGCCTGCTTTGTACGTGATCTGTCACGAACGGGAGGGAGGTGATCTCGAGCCGGTACTGGTGACGGCAGACCCCGACGAGGCCAGTGCCACCATCGAGGGCAGTGATCCGGTGTTTGCCGCCTCGATTCCGCCGGAAATCTATCTTGGGATCGAGCAATTCGTGGTCGAGCACTACAAGCCGACGCCGCCGCGCAAGCGCAAACGCAAAAACTGGAGTGAGCGAGGCTGATCCGATGAGCGAAAAGCATGAGACACAGCGGGGCGTGGTCGAAAGCGACGCCGAAGATTTCATCAATCGTTGGTCGCGGCGCAAGGCTGAGGCGACGGCGCGGACTGCCGAGAGCGCTGAAACAGAGGCCGTCGCAGAGGAAGAGCGCCCGCAGGCGCCGCAAGCGGTAGAGCCTGAGCGGCCGCTGACCGACGATGATATGCCGCCGCTTGAGACGCTCGATGAGAATGCCGATCTGAGCGGATTTCTTTCGCCCGGGGTCAGTGAAAACCTGCGCCGTGCCGCATTGCGCAAAGTCTTCCGCAGCGCGAAATTCAATGTCTGCGATGGTCTGGACGACTATTGCGACGACTTCACCAGTTTCCCGGTGCTGGGCGATATCATCACTGCCGACATGCGTCACCATATGGCACGCGCGATTGAGCGCCTGGCCGAGCAGGACGACGAGCCGGGCGAGGCCGCGCCTGCGGCCGGCGACGGCGACGAAAAGCGCGTAGCGGCGGCGACCGACACCGCCGATACAAACGCCGGATCCGAAGGAGATTCATCGACGATCGAGAAGAAGGATGAGCCGCATGATGTATGAGCTGCCGGCAGCCAGCCCGGAGGGCAGGGCGCGTGCCAGCGCCCTCGCCAACGCTAAACGGGTCGAGGTGACACCGACTTCCCTGGTGAATTATCTCTCCCGGGGGCGTCTGTTGGTGATCGGCGACGAGTCGCTCGCCTTGGGGGCGGCTCGCCGCGCGGCGGCGCCGCTCGAGCGGACCATATGCGTCCCATCGGAGGCGACCACGCCCGCGGTATCCAGTCAGGACGGCATGACCGTGATCCGCGGCGGTGTACCGTCACTCGAAGGCAGTCTGGGCAGCTATCGTCTCGGCCTCAGCGTCGGCGGTGAGCCGATATCGCTGGCGGAGCTGCTTGGGGACACGGATCCGGATTTCGATCTTGTGCTCGATCTGGGCGGGCAGCCGCTGCTGACCGCGGAACTGCTGCCACCGGGTTATCTGGCGCCAGGGTCGGATCCAGAGGCTCTGGAGGCGGCTATCGACGCGCTGCCCGAATTGACCGGCGAGTTCGAGAAACCGAAGTACTTCAATTACAACCTGGATATCTGCGCCCACGGCGCCAGCGGCCTGGAGGGCTGCAGGCGCTGTATCGATGCCTGTCCCGCAGAGGCCATCATCTCGCTCGGCGACAAGGTCGAGGTGAACCCGCAGCTGTGTCAGGGTGGCGGCAGCTGCGTCGCCGCCTGCCCGACCGGCGCGATGACCTATGCCTATCCGAGCGTACGTGATCTGCTGCGCCATGTCCGCGCGGTGCTGGATGCATACCGGAGTGCCGGGGGCGATGCGCCGCTTGTGATGTTCCATGACGCGTCCTCGGCGGCGCAGTTGGTCGACCAATTGGCGGCCGTGATGCCCGAGCGTGTGTTGCCGATAGAGGTCGAGGAGATCGGTTCGGTCGGCATGGACGCCTGGTTTGCCTGTCTCGCCTATGGCGCGGCGGGCGTAGTGCTGCTCGGTTCGAGCGCGACGCCGTCCCGGGTAAACGCCGAACTGGACCGCCAGATCGGCTATGCGCGCCCGATACTCGAGGGTCTCGGGCTTTCAGCGCAAGCGATCCAACGACTGGATGCGGATGCCGACGACGCAGCGAGCAATGGCCTGGCGACGGCGCCGGACAGCAGCGCGGCGCGGCCGGCCCGCTTCGAGGCGCCGGATGAAAAGCGCACCATACTCAAGTTCAGCATCGATCATCTGCACGGCCAGGCCACGACCGGAAAGCGCAGCGTCGCACTGCCGGCCGGCGCGCCCTTCGGTGGGATCAAGGTCGACAAAAAAGCCTGCACCCTGTGTATGAGCTGCGTGGGCGTCTGTCCGGCGTCGGCGGTCAGGGACGGTCAGGGGCTGCCACAGCTCAATTTCCACGAATGGAGTTGTGTCCAGTGCGGTCTGTGCGAAGCCGCCTGTCCCGAGGACGCGATCAGCCTAAACCCGCGCTTTCTCTATGACACGCGGCAGCGCGAACAACAGCGGACGCTGCATGAGGAGGAGCCCTTCTGCTGCATCTCGTGCGGCAAGCCCTTCGCCACCCAATCCATGCTCAAGGTGATGACCAAGAAACTGGAGACTCACTGGATGTTCCAGTCCGAGGAGGCGGTGCGCCGTCTGAAGATGTGCGACCACTGCCGGGTCAAGGACATGATGAGGAGTGGCGGGCTGCAGGGATCGTCAAAACCCAACTAGGGGGAAATCTGGTCCAATGGGCAGGTTGGCTTGGACATTTTGTCCCAATGTCGGGTCGTATGGGCGCAAGGGGTCGGTGTCTGCTGGCTTTGATGTCGTTTAATTTCTTTTTTTAATTGGTCTAAATGTTGCTACTATTACCTTTCATGAGGGAGATGTCGAAAGCATGAGCATCGAAGCTGCAGGCACTGCAGAATCTCCGGTCACCGCGGCCGCCGCGATCGATCCCATCGATCGGATTCGTGCCCATACCTACAGCCTGCTCGGCAACCTGCTTGCGGACGCGCCCGACCAGTCCACCCTCGACCTGCTCCAATCCATCGATGCCGGCGCCGAAGCCGGAGACACGCTGCTCGGTGCGGCGTGGCAGATGCTGCAGACCGCGGCGACCCGCAGCAGCGTCAAGGAACTCGATGACGAATATCACGACCTGTTCATCGGCGTCGGCCGTGGCGAACTGTTGCCCTATGGCTCGTGGTATATGACCGGCTTCTTGATGGAACAACCCCTCGCCACCCTGCGCGCGGACCTGGCGCGGATGGGCTTCAAACGCCAACAGGGCGTGTGCGAGCCGGAAGACCATGCTGCGGCATTATGCGAGGTGATGGGCTTTATCGTTGCGGGCGAAGACCCGGTGCCGCTGGCGCAGCAGGCGGCTTTCTTTGCCAGCCATATGGCGCCGTGGATGGGGCGTTTTTTCCGCGACATGCAACAGGCGCCCAGCGCAAGATTCTATCGCGCGCTCGGGCAACTCGGTGAGCAGTTTATCGACGTAGAGATACAGGCGTTCCGGATGACGGCACCCGGGGCGATGGAGGCCGTCCGGCCGGTCAAGATGGTCGACCGGGAGAGCCGGTCAGCGGAAACCAGGTTCGAGTAGGAGGGACAGAGAGATGAGTGAGAAAGTGCTAGGCGAGACCAGAAATCGCCGTGAATTCCTCAAGGGATTGGCGACGGTGGGTGGGGCCACGGCTCTGGCGGCGGTATCCGGGACTGCGGTCGCGGCGCAACCGCCGATCGATGCCAGGGCAGAAAAACCCCGCGCGGAGGGCTATCACGTCACTCCCCACGTCCGAACCTATTACGACAAGGCACGTATGTGAGGGCGCGCGGCTAGCCGGCGCATCAATCCAGAATACTGTCCAGGAGAATCGGCGATGAAGCTGATAAAGAAACGGGATCTCAACGAGTCCGAAATCGAACTGACGCGTAACGGCGTCCTCGGTGCTGCCATCGACCGGCGCACCTTCCTCAAGCGCACCGGTATGGCGCTCGGTGGCGCGGCGGTCGCGGGTGGACTCGCTCCGCGCATGATCCAGCGTGCCGAAGCCGTCGCCACCGGCGCGGCTGGCGAGGTGGTGACCAAACGCTCCGTCTGCACGCATTGTTCGGTGGGCTGCGGCGTCATCGGCGAGGTCCAGAACGGCGTCTGGGTCGCTCAGGAACCGGATTTCGATTCGCCGTTAAATCTCGGCGGCCACTGCGCCAAGGGCGCCGCGGTACGCGAGCATGGCCACGGCGAACGGCGTCTGAAATATCCGATGAAGCTGGAAGGCGGCAAGTGGAAGCGCATCTCCTGGGATACCGCGATCGACGAGATCGGCGACCAGGTGCTGGCGATCCGGGAGAAGGACGGACCGGACTCGGTTTACTGGCTCGGCTCCGCCAAGTTCAACAACGAGCAGGCCTATCTCTACCGCAAGTTCGCGGCCATGTGGGGGACCAACAACGTCGACCACCAGGCGCGTATCTGTCATTCCACGACCGTGGCCGGTGTCGCCAACACCTGGGGCTATGGCGCGATGACCAACTCCTACAATGACATGCACAACTGCAAGGCCATGTTCTTTATCGGCAGCAATGCCGCGGAAGCGCATCCGGTCGCCATGCAGCATATCCTGCGCGGCAAGGAGAACGGCGCCAAGATGATCGTGGTCGATCCACGATTCACCCGCACCGCGGCCCACGCCGATCAGTTCGTCCGCATCCGTCCCGGTACGGACGTGCCGTTGATCTGGGGCATCCTGTGGCATGTATTCGAGAACGGCTGGGAAGATCAGGAATACATCAACCAGCGAGTGTTCGGCATGGACGAAGTCCGCGCCGAAGTCGCCAAGTGGACGCCTGACGTGGTCGAGAACGTCACTGGTGTGCCGGAAGCCGAGGTCAAGAAGGCGGCGCAGACGATGGCTGAAAATCGTCCCGGCACCATCGTTTGGTGCATGGGCGGCACCCAGCACACGATCGGCAACAACAACACCCGCGCCTACTGCGCGATGCAGCTTGCGCTGGGCAACATTGGTGTCTCCGGCGGCGGCGCCAATATCTTCCGCGGCCACGACAACGTACAGGGCGCCACCGACCTGGGCGTGCTGGCCGATACCCTGCCCGGCTACTACGGCCTGGCCGAGGGCTCCTGGAAACACTGGAGTGGCGTCTGGGGTCTCGACTACGAGTGGGTCAAATCGCGGTTCGACAAGACGGCCTACGACAAGTCAGGCGGTCAGTTCATTATCGGCGAGTACGACGAGAATGACGCCGCAGAACCGGTGATGTTCACCAAGGGTATCACCGTGTCTCGCTGGATCGACGGTGTCATGGAGCCGGCCGAGAACATCGCCCAGCGCAACAGCATCAAGGCCATGTTCATGTGGGGCCATGCGCCCAACAGCCAGACCCGCGGCCCGGAGATGAAGAAGGCCATGGAGACCCTGGAACTGCTGGTGGTGGTCGATCCGCATCCGACCCACACGGCGGTGCTGCCGGATCGTCAGGACGGCATGTACCTGCTGCCGGCCTCGACACAATTCGAGACCTACGGTTCGGTGACCGCGTCGAACCGCTCGCTGCAATGGCGCGAGAAGGTCATCGATCCGATGTTCGAATCGCTGCCCGACCACGTGATCATGTACAAGTTGTCGAAGAAGCTCGGCTTCTCCGACCAGCTGTTCAAGAACATCCAGGTCAACGGCGAAGAACCGCTGATCGAAGACATCCTGCGCGAGATCAATCGCGGCATGTGGACCATCGGCTATACCGGCCAGAGCCCGGAGCGTCTGAAGCTGCACATGGAGAACAAGCACACCTTCAACACCACCACGCTGAAGGCCGAGGGCGGTCCCTGCGACGGCGATTACTACGGTCTGCCGTGGCCGTCCTGGGGTACGCCGGAGATGAAACACCCCGGCACGCCGGTGCTCTATGACACCAGCAAGACGGTGGCTGAAGGCGGTCTGACATTCCGCGCCCGTTTCGGGGTGGAGTTCGAGGGCAAGAATCTGCTGGCGGAAAACTCATGGGGCAAGGACTCCGGGATCAAGGATGGCTATCCGGAATTCACCGCCGACATGCTCAAACAGTTGGGCTGGTGGGACGATCTGACCGCCGATGAGAAGAAGCTGGCCGAGGGCAAGAACTGGAAGACTGATCTCTCCGGCGGCATCCAGCGAGTAGCGATCAAGCACAACTGCTCGCCATTCGGTAACGCCAAGGCGCGGGCCATCGTCTGGACCTTCCCGGACCGGGTGCCGATCCATCGGGAACCGCTCTACACCGCGCGCTACGACCTGGTCGCCAAGTACCCGACCTACGAGGATCGCAAGAACTTCTGGCGCCTGCCGACCCGGTACGCATCGATACAGGCCACCGACTATTCAAAGGATTTCCCGCTGATCCATACTAGCGGGCGGCTGGTCGAATACGAGGGCGGCGGCGAGGAGACCCGTTCCAACGCCTGGCTGGCCGAGCTGCAACAGCATATGTTCGCCGAGATCAATCCGGCCGATGCCAACAACGCCGGGATCAAGGATGGTCAGTGGATCTGGCTGGAAGGACCCGAGGGTGGGCGGATCAAGATCATGGCCATGGTCACCCCGCGGGTCGGCCGGGGCGTGGTCTTCACGCCGTACCACTTCGGCGGCTGGTACGAAGGCAAGGACCTGCTGGACAAGTATCCGGAAGGGGCCGCGCCTTACGTCAGGGGTGATGCGAGCAATACTGCTTTTACATACGGCTACGACTCGGTGACTGCGATGCAGGAAACCAAGGCCAGCCTCTGCAAGATCATGCCGGCCTAGGAGGGCATCAATCATGGCAAGAATGAAATTCCTGTGTGATGCCGAGCGCTGCATCGAGTGCAACGGCTGCGTCACCGCCTGCAAGAACGAGAACGAGGTACCCTGGGGGATCAACCGCCGGAGGGTCGTCACCCTGGACGACGGCGTGCCCGGCGAGAAGTCCATCTCAGTGGCCTGTATGCACTGTACCGACGCGCCCTGCGCGGCGGTGTGCCCGGTCGACTGCTTCTACACCACCGACGACGGTGTGGTGCTGCACGACAAGGACCTGTGCATCGGCTGCGGCTACTGCTTCTACGCCTGTCCGTTCGGCGCGCCGCAGTATCCCCAGCAGGAGGCCTTTGGGGTGCGCGGCAAGATGGACAAGTGCACCTTCTGCGCCGGCGGTCCGGAGGAGGACAACTCCGCCGCCGAGTTCGAGAAGTACGGCAGCAACCGTCTCGCCGAGGGCAAGTTGCCGGCCTGTGCCGAGATGTGCGCGACCAAGGCGCTGCTCGGCGGCGACGGCGACATGGTCGCCGACATCTACCGCGAGCGGATCATGCGTCGCGGTGGACGTCCGGACAATTGGGGCTGGGAAGCCGCATACGGGGAGAAGGACGCTTGAGGCCTGGAGGCACCATCTCGACGACTCATGTCGGCTGGCGCAAGCTCGGACTCGCGATCGGCGTGACAACGCTGCTCGCGCTGTCCGGGTGTGGCGAACCTGTGATCTTCTACGAGCCGGGCGAGTACAAGGGCGCGACCGATCCGTTGGTGGCCAAGTCCGGCAGCGGCGAGCTGGACGCAGAGCTGCGCGACCGGTTCGCTCAGGTACAGGCAAGGCAATAGGCGCACGGAGCGCCATTGGGCCCGGATTGATCGCCGGGGCCGTGATACAGCTCCGGCAGCGGGAGAAGACTGATGACTGAAAGATCGGAGACAGTGGGGCGCGGCAAGACCAGTCGGCGCCGCCGCATGTTTGTCTGGAGCATGGTGTTGGGGCTTGCCGTTTCGATGGCCCTGCCGCTGACCGCGCTGGTCATCCCGGCCAGTCAGGCTCAGGAATCAAGCCAGCAGGCGGACGACAAGAGCAATCCCCGGGCCGAATACTGGCGTGAAGTGCGTCGCGGCAATGCGGGCTACTCGGCTGTTACGGGTCAGGAGACCAACGTCCTGATTCAGAGCGAGGGTCAGACCTGGCGCGAGCTCCGTGATGGTCCTGTTCTGCACCTGGGACTCTGGGGCGTCGGCTCCATCCTTGTCGTCCTGGCGATCTACCATCTGATGACCGGCGGCTACAAGCTGCAGGGACGGACCGGACGCAAGATCCTGCGTTGGCCGGGCATCGATCGATTTATCCACTGGTACACGGCGGTCTTGTTCCTGATTCTGGCCATCACCGGGCTCAGCCTACTTTGGGGGCGGACCCTGCTGATCCCGATCATGGGCAAGGAAGCATTTGCGGCCTGGGCCAATATGGCCAAGCCGGTCCATGATTATCTGTCCCTGTTCTTTACCGCGGGACTGGTGGTCATGCTGGTCAAGTGGTTCCACCACAACATCTGGAAGGCATACGATTTCAAATGGCTGGCTTCGGGTGGTGGCTATCTCGGCGGTGGTCATCCGCCGGCCGGTTTCGCCAACGCCGGCGAGAAGCTGTTGTTCTACACGCTGATCTTTGCCGGTGGTGCGATGGTCGTATCCGGTTTGTTCCTGTTGTTCCCCAACTGGGGTACGGACCGTGCCGCGATGCAACTGGCGAACGTGATCCACGGCGCCTCTTCGCTGATCTGCTTCATGTTTATCTGTCTGCACATCTATCTCGCCACGATCGGTAGTGAGGGTGCGCTGGAAGGCATGGTCTCGGGCGAGGTCGACGAGCAGTACGCCAAACAGCATCACCCGCTTTGGTACGACGAGATCATGAAGGGCAAGACCAGTGGTGACTTCGCGGGCGGCGGTTCAGCGCAACCGGCACCGGCGGCGCCGCGCAAGGAATGACCGGACCACCTCGCTCTAGCTAGCGATCGGAAAGAACCCTGGGAAAAAGGGGCGCCACGCGCCCCTTTTTCTTTGCCTGCGCACGTGGCTCTCGGCTATTGCAACGGCCAGATCACCGGTACCAGCAGCACGGTGACCACGCCCAGGGCCAGATGCAGCGGCAGGCCGAAGCGCAGATAGTCCGAGGCGCGGTAGCCACCGGGCCCGTAGACCATCAGATTGGTCTGATAGCCGATCGGCGTAATAAAGCTGGCCGAGGCCGCCATCGCAACGGTCACCGCAATCGGCACGGCGGGGATACCCGCTTGTCCTGCAGCTGCCATCGCCACCGGGAAGATCAACACCGCGGCGGCGTTATTGGTGATCAGCGCGGTGAGCAGGGATGTGGCCAGATAGATCGCGGCCAGCAGCGTAAGCGGATGGTCACCGCCAATCGCGAGGATGCTGGTTCCGATCACCGAGCCGGCGCCCGAGACCTGCATGGCGTTGCCGATGCCAAACGCGGCGGCAATCACCAGGATCACCTGCAGATCGACGCTGCTGCGCGCGGCGTTTACGGTACAACAACGGCCCGCGACCATCGTGCCGGCGCCGAGCAGTGAGGCCTGGAGCAGGCTCAGCCAACCCGTGGTCGCGGTGACGACGACCACGCCGAGGATGCCCCAGGCCACCGGCGCGCGTTCGTGTCGACGCAGAGACACGCCGTCGATCGGTCGTATCAGCAGGAACTCATTGGCGGCCCGCTGCCGGTCGGCAAAATCCTGACCGGACTCCAGTAACAGCGTGTCGCCGGCCTCGATCTCAATATCCCCGAGTTTGCCCCGCACGCGGCTGCCGTTGCGGGCGACCGCGATGACCACGGCACCACAGCGGGTGCGGAAACGGCTCTCGCGGATGCTGCGGCCCGCGTAGGGTGAGTCACGCCCGACCACCGCCTCAAAAAAGCGGCGCTCGCTGCGCGGACCCTCGAGCTTGAACACCTGGTCCGTGGCCGGCTCCAGACCTCTGATCTGCTGCAGATCAAGCACCGATTCGCTGGCCCCTGCGAACACCAGTCGGTCATGCACCCGCAGGACTTCATCGGACGATACGGCGGGCAGCGCCATGCCGGCGCGGTCTATTTCGATCAGGAACAGCGCGTTGAGATGTCGCAGCCCGGCTTCCTCGACGGTCTTGCCGGCCAGCGCGCTCTGCTCGCTGACCAGCATCTCCACTGTGTATTCCCGGATGTCGCGCAGTTCCTCGAGCGCCGGAGAGCGTCGCGGCAGCAAGGCCGGACCGGCGGCCACCAGATAGACGAATCCCAGAACCGCGCACGGCAGGCCGACCCAGGCCATCTCGAAAAACCCGAGTCCGTCGCCACCGGTAGCATCGATCAGCATGCCGTTGACCACCAGATTGGTGGTGGTGCCGGCCAGCGTACAGGTGCCGCCCAGTATCGCGGCGTAGCTCAGCGGCATCAGCAACTGAGAGGGAGAGAGGCCCCGTTGCCGCGCCCAGTCGGCCACGGCAGGCAGGAAGCTGGCCACGATCGGCGTGTTGGCCACAAAGGCGCTCATGATCATCACGGGCCCGGTCATCCGGACAGTCGCCTTACGCACTGTATGTGTGTCCCGGAACAGCGGCCCCACCATCAGATCCAGCGCGCCGGTCTCGCGCAGGCCGGCGGCGATGACATAGAACGCTGCGACGGTAATGGTGCCGGGATTGGCAAATCCGCCGAGACCCTCGACCGGCGAGACCACGCCACTGATCAACAACACCACGAGCCCGGCCATCAGCACGGCATCGGGCGCGATCCGCGTAAACAACAGACCGGCGGCACAGCCTCCCATGACGACCACGGTCAACAGAGCATCTGGGCCCATCATCTGCTCCGCCGACTGGCGTTAGCCGACGCCTGGATGCGATTAACATGCTGAGACATCTGCGGCATGATAGACCAAGCTCGCCCCGCCGGCTTCCCGGCACACCCAGCAAGGAAAACAAATCATGCCGCAGGCCGTCTTACGTATCATGGGAGCCCTCCCATTCATCCTGGTGAGCACCATGTCCATCGGCGCCGATCGCATTACCGACAAGTCGTTTACCACCCGCTCCGAGGTCATCGCGCGCCAGGGCATGGCCGCTACCAGTCATCCGCTTGCCACCCAGATCGCGCTCGAGATCCTGCGTGAGGGCGGCAGTGCGGTGGATGCCGCGATCGCGGCCAATGCGGCCTTGGGTCTGATGGAACCGACCGGTAACGGCATCGGCGGCGATCTGTTCGCCATCGTATGGGATGCGGACAAGAAGACCCTGACCGGACTTAATGCCAGCGGCCGCTCGCCGCAGTCACTGACGCTGCAATATTTCCGCGACAACGGCTATCAGGCTATCCCGCCACTTGGCCCGCTACCGGTCAGCGTGCCCGGTACCGTCGATGGATGGTTCGAGCTGCATGGGCGCTATGGTCGTCTGCCCATGACCCGTGTGCTGGCGCCGGCTATCCGATACGCCCGCGAGGGCTTCCCGGTCACCGAGGTGATCGCGTACTACTGGCAGCGCAGCGTGCCGCGCCTGTCCCGTTACCCTGGGTTCGCGGATATCTTCGCGCCCGGCGGCGCTGCGCCCGAAAAGGGTGATGTGTTCCGCAACCCCGCCCTGGCCGACACCTACCAGAAGATCGCCGAGGGTGGCCGCGACGTGTTTTACAAGGGCGACATGGCCCGGGCTATCGCCGACTACATGGCCGAGAATGGCGGATTTCTCAGCTACGAAGATCTGGCCAGCCATCACTCCGAATGGGTCGTGCCCGTGTCGACCAACTACCGGGGATACGAGGTGTTCGAGCTCCCGCCCAATGGCCAGGGCATTGCCGCGCTGCAGATGCTCAATATCCTCGAAGGATTCGACATCGCGTCCATGGGGTTCGGCAGCGCCGAATATATCCATGCGTTGGTGGAAGCGAAAAAGCTGGCGTTCGAGGATCGGGCCCGGTTCTATGCCGACATGGACTTTGCCGAGGTGCCGGTGGCATGGCTGGTGTCCAAGGAATACGCGGCCGAGCGCCGTGATCTGATCAAGCCGACGCGTGCCGCCCGGTCCTATCCAGCAGGCGACGCGCGGCTGGAGCAGGGTGACACCATCTATCTGACGACCGCCGACGCCGACGGCAATATGGTGTCGCTGATCCAGAGCAACTACCGCGGCATGGGCTCGGGGATGACACCGGCTGGCCTCGGTTTCATCCTCCAGGACCGTGGTGAACTATTCAGCCTCGAAGACGGACATCCCAATGTCTACGCGCCCGGCAAGCGTCCGTTCCATACCATCATCCCGGCATTCGTCACGAAAGATGGCAAACCATGGCTAAGCTTCGGCTTGATGGGCGGCGCCATGCAGCCGCAGGGTCATGTGCAGATCCTGGTCAATCTGATCGATTTCGGCATGAATCTGCAGGAGGCGGGCGATGCGCCACGAGTCCGCCACGGCGGATCCAGCCAGCCGGCCAACGAGACCCTTGCCGGCGGCGCGTTCCGCTCGACCAGTCAGCGCATGCAAGATGGCGGGGTCGTCTATCTGGAGACCGGTTTCCCGCTGGAGACCATCAACAGACTAAACAGCATGGGTCACAAGCTGGGTTCCGATCCCGGCGGTTTTGGCGGTTATCAGGCGATCATGCGTAATCACAGTCAGGGCGTCTATTACGGCGCCTCTGAGTCGCGCAAGGATGGTCATGCTGCCGGTTATTGACGACCGGCCGCAGACCTGCCCCCACCAGGCATCCACGCCAGCACAAGTCCAGCCGCGGCCCAGGCGCCGGTGTTGTGGACCAGATTGGTCAGTGCGAAGCCGCGATCCGCGTACCACCAGATTGTCGTGCCGTAGTCGATAAACAGGGCCGCGGTAAAACCGGCCAGAGCCACGAAGCCGGCGCGGGCGCCATATCCCGCCAGCCCCGGTGCGGCCTTGAGCAGCAGCACGGCCAGCAGCAGGCAGACCGTCCATTGGTGGAGAAAGCCGTAGACCAGCACCATCGGGTCCATCGGTGGCGCCCCGTCGCGGCGGACCGTCACCATCGCCAGCGGACCGCTCTCGTGGAGCTGGGTCAGCTGCGCCTCGGGCAGATTCGGGCTCGGCACGAAATATGTCCCGGATTCGGTAAAGTGCTCGCGCAGCATGGTCTGCGTCGACGCATCGTCGGCGACGGTCTTGACCGCTGCGTCCATCGCGGGGCTGACGACGTAGAACAAGAATCCCCACACAAACATGGCTATAGCAGCAAGAAAACTGCCCATCAAAAGTCTGCGCATGGCAATGCCCCCCGACATCGGATCAAACCCCGATTCTAGATCAAGCTGGATGCGCTTGCCGGCGCAGCAGACTTTGGATGATCAGGCGCGGCGCTTGGACTTTGGCTGAGTGCCGCCGCGTTCGAGTATCCGCTTGAGGAATTGACCGGTATAGGAACATTCCGTCGCGGCGATTTCCTCGGGCGTGCCGACGGCGATCACCTCACCGCCGCCGTCACCGCCCTCCGGTCCGAGGTCGATAATCCAGTCGGCGGTCTTGATCACATCCAGGTTGTGCTCGATCACGACGACGGTGTTGCCATGGTCACGCAGTCGATGCAGCACATGCAGCAATTGTGCGATGTCGTGAAAATGCAGCCCGGTAGTGGGTTCATCGAGGATATACAGGGTCTTGCCGGTGTCGCGTTTGGACAGTTCCTTGGCCAGCTTGACCCGCTGCGCTTCGCCGCCGGATAAGGTGGTCGCATTCTGACCCAGGCGGACGTAGGACAGTCCCACGTCCATCAGGGTCTGCAGCTTGCGTTTGATCACCGGCACGTTGCGGAAGAACTCGAGCGCGTCCTCCACCGTCATCTCCAGAACCTCGTGGATATTGCTGCCCTTGTAACGGATCTCGAGGGTCTCGCGGTTGTAGCGTTTGCCCTTGCACACATCGCAGGCGACATAGATATCGGGCAGAAAGTGCATCTCTACCTTGATC
>JBATKC010000370.1:0-12032 GCA_049669065.1 Gammaproteobacteria bacterium | reverse complement strand
GTCTTTCACCGCGTCGGATCTCGCCGTGGGCGCCGGCGCGCCGCTGCTCGCGCCGCAGCGCTTTACGCCGGATCAGCTTGACGAAGTGATCCTCGGCTGCGCCATGCCGAGCCCGGACGAAGCGAATATCGGCCGCATCGTCGCGCTGCGCCTGGGCTGCGGCGAGAGCGTCCCCGGGTGGACGGTGATGCGCAATTGCGCGTCCGCCATGCAGGCACTCGACTCCGCCGCGCGCAATATCGCGCTGGGGCGATCCGACCTGGTCCTCGCTGGCGGCACCGAATCGATGAGCCGGGCGCCGATCCTGTTCAACGACACCATGGTCAAATGGCTGGCCGACATGAGCCGGGCCAGGTCAGTCCCGGACAAGCTCAAACAGGTCCTCAAACTGCGGCCCGGACATTTCGCGCCCGTCATCAGCCTGCTCAAGGGCCTCACAGACCCCATCGTCGGCCTCAACATGGGCCAGACCTGCGAGGTGATCGCGCATCGCTTCGGCATCAGCCGCGAGGCCATGGACGCATTCTCCGCCCGCAGTCACCACAGGCTCGCCGCGGCGATCGACGAGGGCCGCATGGACGAGGTGATGCCGGTATATGACATGCGCGGCAAGGCCCACGAGACCGATGACGGCCTTCGGCGGGACAGCGACCCCGCCAAGCTGGCCACGCTCAAACCCTTCTTCGACCGCCGGGTCGGACTGGTCACACCGGGCAACAGCTCGCAGATTACCGATGGCGCGGCACTGCTGGTGCTGGCCAGCGCGAAGGCGGTAAAGGAGCACTCGTTGCCGGTGCTGGGACGCATCCTCGATAGCGAATGGGCCGCCCTGGATCCTGCCGAAATGGGTCTGGGACCGGTGCATGCCTCGACGCCGATTTTGCAGCGCCAGGGCCTCGCTCTCGATGACCTGGATTGTTGGGAAATCAACGAGGCCTTTGCCGGTCAGGTCCTCGCCTGCATCGCCGCCTGGGAAGACGACGAATATTGCCGGCAGCAGCTCGGGCTCGATGGCGCACTCGGTGTGCTGGATCAGAGCCGGCTGAATGTGGATGGCGGTGCGATCAGTACCGGTCACCCGGTCGGTGCCAGCGGCGCCCGCATCGTGCTGCATGCACTCAAGACACTGGAGCAATCCGGCGGTGATCACGCCATCGCCACCTTGTGTATCGGCGGCGGCCAGGGCGGTGCCATGCTGCTGGCCCGGGGAGCGGAGTAAAGACCATGAATGACAAGACGCAAAGCGGACACTGGATTCTCGACAGGGATGAAAACGACGTCGCCTGGTTGGGGCTGGACAAGGCCGGTGCCAGCACAAATGTGCTCTCCGCAGAGGTCATGAGTCAGCTCAACGACCGCCTCGATGAGTTGGAAAAGGAAACAGCGAAAGCGGTGGTGGTCTACTCGGCGAAAAAGTCCGGCTTTGTGGCCGGCGCCGATATCAAGGAATTCACCAGCCTGACCTCGCCCGACGAGGCCTTCGAGCTGGTGCGTTCCGGGCAGCGGGTGCTCGACCGGCTGGCCGCGTTGTCGTGTCCGACCATCGCGCTGATAAACGGATTCGCGCTGGGTGGCGGCCTGGAGCTGGCCCTCGCCTGTCGGTACCGGATCATGACCGACAATCCGAAGGCCGTCCTCGGCCTGCCGGAAGTCAAGCTCGGCATCCACCCGGGCTTTGGCGGTACGGTACGCTCGGTGGCGCTCGTCGGCGTGTTCGCGGCGATGGGCATCATGCTCACCGGCCGCAACGTCCGGCCGAAACAGGCGCTGCGCATGGGGCTGGTGGATCAGATCGTGCCCGATCGCCACCTGCGCCGGGCTGCGCAGATGATGGCCCAACGGCCGCCGTCACCGCGCAAGACCGGACTCAAGGAACGCGCCCTGAGCAGCGGCCCGGCGCGCCAGCTCGTAGCGCGGCTGCTGGAGAAGCAGGTGGCGAAGAAGGCCCGCCGGGATCACTACCCCGCGCCCTACGCCATGATCGATCTGTGGCGTCGCTACGGCGATGACCCGGGGCGCATGTACGAGGCCGAAGCCCGTTCCATTGCCGAACTGATGTGTTCCCCCACCTCGCGCAACCTGGTCCGGGTATTCCTGCTCCAGGATCGCCTCAAGTCTCTTGGCAGCAAGACGCCACATCGGTTCGCCCATGTGCATGTGGTCGGCGCTGGCGTGATGGGTGGAGACATCGCCGCCTGGTGTGCGTTGCGCGGTCTCAGCGTCACGCTACAAGACCGGGCTCCGGAGTACATCGCGCCCGCGATCAAGCGGGCCTACGCGCTGTTCAAGAAACGGCTGCGCGAGCCGCGGCTGGTGCAGGCGGCCATGGACCGGCTGCTGCCCGACGTGAGCGGGCTGGGTGTGGCCAAGGCCGATGTCGTTATCGAGGCCATCTTCGAAAACGTGGAGGCGAAGCAGGCGCTGTATCAAGACCTGGAACCGCGGATGAAGCCCGATGCGATCCTGGCCACCAACACCTCGAGCATCCGTCTGGAGGATCTGCGGGACGCCTTGACCAGCCCGCATCGATTGATCGGGCTGCATTTCTTCAACCCGGTGGCGATGATGCCGCTGGTCGAGGTGATCCACACGCCGGACACGCCGGCCGAAGAGATCGATCGCGGGATCGCATTTGCGCGCCGCATCGATCGCCTGCCCCTGCCCTGCCTGAGCGCGCCGGGTTTCGTCGTCAACCGCGTCCTGATGCCGTACATGATGGAGGCGCTGCTGGCCGGACAGGAAGGCGTGCCGCTGCCGGTCATCGACCGTGCCGCCAAGGCCTTCGGCATGCCCATGGGGCCGGTCGAGCTTGCCGACACCGTCGGTCTGGATGTTGCGCTCCATGTGGCGAAGATCCTCGGCGATGCCCACGGCGTGCCGATCCCGGATGAACTGCAGAAGATGGTGGACACCAAGAAGCTGGGCAAGAAGACCGGTGCCGGTTTCTACCAGTGGAAGGGCGGCAAACCTGTCAAGGAAAAGGCGGACGAGGCCGAACCACCGGATCTCCGTGACCGGCTGATCCTGCCCATGGTCAACGAAGCGGTGGCGGTGTTCCATGAAGGCGTGGTCGACAACCTCGATCTGCTGGACGCCGGCGTCATCTTCGGCACCGGCTTTGCGCCGTTCCGCGGTGGCCCTGTCAACTATGCCAGGCAGCGCGGCATCGACGAAGTCGTGGCGACACTTGGGCGTCTCGAGACTCGTTATGGCGACCGCTTCAAGCCCGACTCGTCCTGGTCCAAGGTGGCCGCTGGCGAGGCCACGGAGAAGCCCGCCGCCTGAGCAGATTGACGGGCCCGCTGTGGTAGTATCTCGGTCCATCGGCATGCGGGCCCAGAGACTCGTTATGCCCGGTACACGCAGAAGAACAACGGGGTAGCGGATGGCAACCAAGCCTATCGATCCGAACGTCCTCAAGGGGCTCTCGCCCATGGACGGGCTGAAAAAAGACAATCTGCGCGCGCTGGCCAAGAAGACTGTCGTCAAGGAGGCCGCCGGCGGCAGTTTTCTGTTCAAGCGCGGTGACGACAGCAAGGTCTCGGTCTACGTTATCTCCGGTGAAATCGAGCTGCGCGATGGCGACGATGTCCTCGCAGTCATCAGCGGTGGATCAAAAGAGGCCAGATCACCGGTCGCGCCGGTGATACCGCGCATGGTCAGCGCCAAGGCCCGCGGTCCGGTCGAGTACGTCGCGGTGGACACGGATCTGGTCGACGTGATGCTGACCTGGGACCAGACCGGCTCTTACGAAGTCAGCGAACTGCGCACCTCGATGATGGCGGAGTCGTCCGACTGGATGACCACGCTGCTGCAAACCAAGGCCTTCCACCGCATCCCCGCGGCGAATATCCAGGCCATCTTCATGCGCATGGAGCAGATCAATTACCGTGCCGGCGATCAGGTCATCAAGCAGGGCGACGAGGGTGACTATTTTTATGTGCTGACCGACGGCCGCGCAGTGGTCAATCGTGAGACACCGCTCAACAAGGAAGGTATCCGTCTGGCCGAACTGGGTCCCGGAGACACGTTTGGCGAAGAGGCGCTGATTTCCGAAGCCAAACGCAACGCCAGCGTCACCATGCTGACCGACGGGTCGCTGATGCGGCTGAAGAAGGAGGATTTTCAGACGCTGATGAACGAACCCATGCTGCAGTGGGTCAGCTTTGAGCGGGCTGGAGAGATCATCGCCCGGGGCGGCAAGTGGCTGGATGTGCGGCTGCCCAGCGAATTCGACAACTTTCATCAGGAAGACGCGATCAACATTCCGCTCTATTTTATCCGCCTGAAATTGAACAGTCTGGATGAGAACACACCCTACGTCGTGTGTTGCGACACCGGCCGCCGCAGCTCCGCCGCCGCCTATGTACTCAGCGAGCGCGGCTTTGAGACCTATGTTCTGGAGGGTGGTTTGAACCAGCTCGCCGGTGGCGAGATGACGCTGGCCGACGCTTGAGTCCGGCCGCGCGCGCGGCCGCATTGATCACATGGTGTGGGTGGGCTTGTCGCCGCCGAGGGCGCCGGCCAGATAGGTCTCGATCTTGCGCTGGGTCGCGCCATTATCCTGATCGCTGAACTGGACCCCGATGCCGGTGGTGCGCTTGCCTTGTGCGCCTTTTGGTGTCACCCAGATAACCCGCCCCGCCACCGGCAGCTTTTCGTCCTCGCCCATCAGGTTCAACAACATGAACACCTCGTCGCCGAGGCCGTATTGGCTGTTGGTGGGGATGAACAGGCCACCGTTCTTGATAAACGGCATATAGGCCAGATACAAGGCGCTCTTGTCCTTGATCGTCAGAGTCAGCAGACCAGGCTTGTTCGACATCTAATGTCCTACTCCGGTGCGCACCGCTTCGAGTCGTCTGGCCCAGGGCACCAGCAAACTCTCGACCGTCATCTGGGCGTTAAGCGCGCCGTCCCGTCGCGCCAGCGCCGTCTGCACTTCGTCCAGGTAATCAAATAGCCGCTCCAAGGGTATGGTCTCGTCAATATTTTGCAAGTAATTCGTATCGTCTGAGTCCGGCGCAAGCCGCGCGCGGATCAGATCGCAGACCGCAGCATTGAGCCAGCCCAGACAGGTCTCGACTCCGCTGCGATGCCATTCGGCGGCGACGCCGACCGGATCCCTGGTGCCGGCGGCGATGGCCTCAAGGTCATCAGCGAAGCGCCGCTCCCGCTCTTCAGCCCCGGTTTCTGCCGCGTGCACCGCCGCGAGTGGCGCACCACCTGCCGAATTCAACAGCAGACTCCAGTCACGGCCAGGTTCGACGGTCTCCAGCCAGGCTTTACTGACGTTGCGCGGCGGCACCGGAAAACGGATGCGTTGACAGCGGCTGGCGATGGTCGCGGGCAGCGTGTCCAGCCGTGAGCGCACCAGGACAAGCAGCGTGTCGGGGGTCGGTTCTTCCAGCGTCTTTAACAATGAATTGGCGGCTCCCAGCGTCATGCGGTCTGCCGGATCGATGATCGCGACCTTATAGCCGCCGCCATGGCTGGTCATCGCCAGGGCCGCGCACAGCTCACGGATCTGATCGACGCCGATCTGCTTTTTGTCCTCGAGCAATGTGACGGTGATCAGATCCGGATGGCCGATCGGCTCCTGTTCCGCGACCGCCTCCAGGCCCAGCCCCAGAACACGCGCGGCCATGCGCCGGGCGAACAGCCCCTTGCCAAGACCCGGTGGGCCCTCGAGCAGGAACGCGTGCGCCAGCCGCCCCCGTTCAACGCTTTGTCCAAACTGATGCCATCGTTGTTTCTGCCAGGGTAATTCCATTGGATTATATGAAGTTAGAGAACCTTATTAATTTCTTTTCTGATCTTATCTTGCACTGCTGCCAGCGGCAGAGACGCATCGATCACCCGCATCCGCGCCGGTTCCGCCCGGGCCCGGGCCAGGTAGGTCTCCCGCACTCTGGAAAAAAAATCCCGGCGCTCGATCTCGAACCGATCCGATTCGCCGCGCCGGCCGGCCCGGCCAAGGCCGACGGCAGGGTCCGCATCGAGCAGCAGCGTCAGGTCCGGGCGAAAATCGCGCTGCACCCAGAGTTCGAGCTCGGCGATCCGCTCCGTGCTCTGCCCGCGCCCGCCACCCTGATACGCGTAGGTGGCGTCTGTAAAGCGATCACAGACCACCCAACAATCCCTCTGTAGCGCGGGGCGTATCTGATTTTCCAGATGGATCGCGCGACCGGCGAACATCAGCAGCAGCTCTGCCAGCGGCGGCACCGCCTCGTCGGCATGGTCCAGCAGGATCTCTCGTACTCTCTCCGCCAGAGGTGTACCGCCGGGCTCACGCGTCACCACCACTTCATGGCCCCGCTCCTGCAACAGAGTCGCAACAAACCTCAGGTTCGTCGACTTGCCCACGCCTTCGATGCCTTCCAGCGTAATAAACTTTCCGTTCAAGGCCGCGCCCCCCGCCGCTCTCTCAGCGTCTTAAGATACCGCGCGACGGCGCGGTTGTGTTCCTCAAGCGTCGCTGAGAAAACATGGCTGCCGTCGCCTTCTCCGGTGGCGACAAAGTACAGGGCATCGCCCGCGGCCGGCGTGACCGCCGCAAACACCGAGGATGCACCAGGCAGCGCAATCGGTGTGGGCGGCAAGCCCTTGCGCGTGTATGTGTTGTAGGGCGTATCCCGCTCCAGATCAGCGCGGCGGAGATTGCCGTCGAAGTCATCGCCGAGGCCATAGATCACGGTAGGGTCGGTCTGCAATCGCATCCCGCGCTGCAGCCGCCTGTTCATCACCCCGGCGATCTGCTCGCGCTCGCTCTCCAGCCCGGTCTCCCGCTCGATGATCGAGGCCAGGATCAGTGCCTCATAAGGGGTCTTCAGCATGCTGTCGTCCGCGCGTGCCTGCCACGCCGCATCCAGCGTCCGGCGCATGGCTGCGGCGCCCTGGGCCAGCAACTCGAGATCCGTCGTCCCACGTGCGAACAGATAGGTCTCCGGCAGGAACCAGCCCTCCGGCAGTGACGTCGGCAGTTCCAGTCGGGCCGCGATCTCGGTCATCGACATGGTCCCGGTTGCGATACGCAAGGCCGGATGCATCTGCATCGCCGTCAGCATCTGTCTGAAGGTCCAGCCCTCGACCACGGTCAGGCTGTGCAGCAACACATCGCCGGCCACAAAGCGCGATAACAGATCCTCTCGGGTCAGACCTGGCTCCAGCAGATACTCGCCGGCCTTTAGCCGGGCGGAATGCCCCTTGATCCGGCCATAGAGGACAAACCAGCGCGGGTGGTCGAGGAGCCCCGCCCGCGCCAGATCGCGGGCCACGGATGACAGGCTGCCGCCGCTGGCAACCTCAAACGCCTGTGGCGTCTGCAGCGGCAGCGGTTGCTCCATGTACCGGTCCAGCATCAGCGCGGCCAGCGCGACCGCCGTCAGCGAAACGAATACGGCTACCAGCAGCCAGCGCATCAGGGCGCCCATTGCGCGACCCCCCTGGCGGCGATGGCGCGCATGATGCGGGTGGTCACGGCGCCAGCGCCATCGGACCGGGCGACACCGAGGATCTTGTGCACTGGCCAAACGCCGAACACCGAACTGCTCAAAAATACTTCATCGCAGCGGGCCAACTCCGCGGCCGGGACGCTGACCACCGACGCTTCGAGCCCGAGGGACGGTGCCAGATCGAGGATGAGCCGGCGCATCACACCGGCGACGCCGCTATGCGTGACATCCGGCGTCAACAGCGCATGCTCGCGGACAAGAAACAGGTTGGAACGGATGCCCTCGATGATCTCACCGGCCTGATTGCACATCAGACCCTCTGCGCAGCCCCTGGACGGTTCCATGCTGGCGAGCACCTGCTCCAGGCGGCCCAGGTGTTTGAGGCCACCGGTGACCGGGCTGCTGCCCAGTAAGGTTTCGCAGAGCCGCACGCTGACCCCGCGCTGATAATGGCTTCGCGGATACTCCGGCAGTGGATGCAGACTGATGATGCGGCGGCAGCTGGCCTGCTCTGGCGGCGCATAGCCGCGCCCGCCGCTACCGCGAGTCAGCACCAGCTTGACCACGCCCGCCTCGATATCGGCGCTGGCCTGTACCAGCTCCCGTCGCAGCTGCGATCGCTCTGGAGATCGCATCGACAGACGCTCGCAGCCCGCATCGAGTCGTTCAAGATGCAGCTCCAGCAGCGGGATCAAACCATCGGCGATACGCATCGTCTCGAACAGGCCGTCGGCATAATTCAGGCCTCGATCGGACACCGGCAGATGTCCGCGGGCCTGTCCATCCACCCACATCAGGCCGTCTGCCCGTTCAATGCGAGCATCATGCCGCGAGCCTTGGCGCGGGTCTCGGCGAGCTCTGCCTCCGGGTCGGAGTCGGCCACGATGCCGCCACCGGCACGGAAACGTACGTGCTGGCCCTGTATCTGCAGCGTGCGGATCAGGATATTCAGATCGAGACTGCCGTCACGATTCAGATAGCCCATAGAGCCGGTATAGGCGCCACGCGGTGCCGGCTCCAGCTCGTCGATAATCTCCATGCAGCGCACCTTGGGACAGCCGGTAATGGTACCGCCAGGGAATACCGCCCGGATCGCGTCGCCCGGCAGGACCTCGGGGCGCAATCGACCGCGCACATTGGAGACGATGTGATGCACGTGGGCATAGCTCTCGATCACCATCAGCTCGTCCACCGTGACCGAACCGGGCTGACAGATACGCCCGATGTCATTGCGTTCGAGATCGATCAGCATCACGTGCTCGGCCCGCTCCTTCGGGTGTCCGATCAGCTCTTTTGACAAACCGCGATCGGTGCGCGCATCGGCGCTGCGTGGCCGGGTACCCGCGATGGGTCGGGTCTGGGCGACGCCGCCACGGAGTTGCAACAGACGCTCGGGTGAGGAACTCACTACCGCGAAATCGTCCCAGCATAGCAGTCCGGCAAACGGCCCCGGGTTGCTGCGCCGCAGCCGACGGTACAGGTCCGGCGCCGTGACCCCGTCCGCCAGCCGACCGCGCCATTCGCGCGAAAGATTGGCCTGGAAGATATCGCCATCGAAGATGTACCTGAGCGCGCGGTCGATCGCCGCTCGGTACTGATCCGGCGGATCTTCACGCAGTTCACCCGCAAGCAGACACCCGGCGGTGTCCGGGTCTGTGTCCGGAACGAGCGTATCAATATCGCCGAGCATCTGCTCGAGCCGTGCCTCGGCGCCGGATTCGGCCACCAGCCAGGCCCGTTG
Organism: Gammaproteobacteria bacterium; assembly: GCA_049669065.1. Taxonomy (GTDB): domain Bacteria; phylum Pseudomonadota; class Gammaproteobacteria; order Steroidobacterales; family XN24; genus CAMYOC01. The sequence goes on along the minus strand of JBATKC010000370.1, from coordinate 2,837 downwards.
CATCCGGTGATCGATGATCATGGCGCAGGGCACGCGGACCGCCAGCGCCACCGGCACGCCCGACTCTGCCGTCAGACCCAGGATCGGCTCGACCTGGGTCGCGAGCTCATAGGCCAGAAACAGAAACCAGCCGCCGCGGAACGGCAATTCGTCAGGCGCCAGCTCCGCGTGTTCATGCTGCCACCAGCCATTCAGACCGCTCAAGAAATCATTGGCGCCGGCCGCAGCCGGCCCGGTCAGCCGGTAGTCGGCATCCAGCATCAGGCTGTCGCCCGGAAAGGCGAACAGGATGTCGAAGCGCCCCTGGGGCGTGCCGCTGGCCGCGCTTTCAAGCAGGAATGGGTAACGCGACGGAAACGCGTTATGCAGCGTCAGCGCGAGCGTCGTCGCATAAGGAATCTGTTGGCGGTGTTCATTTTCCGACACGGAGGTCATGGCCGCGTCGCGGCGCAGGCCGGGATCAGTCGAGAGCCCTGAATACAAGCGTCCCGTTGGTGCCGCCAAAACCGAATGAATTGGTCAGGGCGGTGCGGATCTGCATCTCGCGGGCCTGGTTGGGCACATAGTCGAGGTCGCACTCCGGATCCGGGTTGTCATAATTGGTGGTCGGCGGGGCGACGCCGTCGCGGATCGCGAGCACACAAAAAATAGCCTCCACGGCGCCAGCGGCACCGAGCAGATGCCCGGTCATTGATTTGGTCGAACTGACCGCCAGTTGCGCTGCGCTGTCGCCAAATGCGCGCTTGATCGCCACCGTCTCGGCCTTGTCGCCCAGCGGTGTCGAGGTCCCATGCGCATTCAGATAATCCACATCTTCAGGATTGATCCGCGCATCGCGCATCGCATTGTTCATGCACAGGGCAGCGCCCTCGCCGGACTCGAGCGGTGCGGTGATGTGATGAGCATCACCACTCATGCCGAAGCCTGCAACTTCCGCATAGATGGTGGCGCCCCTGGCCCTGGCGTGTTCGTAATCCTCGACCACCATGGCGCCAGCGCCGTCACCCAGCACGAAGCCATCCCGGTCCCGATCCCATGGCCTGCTTGCGGCCTCAGGATCGTCATTGCGCTGGGACAGGGCCTTGGCCGAGCAAAAGCCGCCAAGACCCAGCGTCGCCGTGGCCATCTCGGAACCGCCGGCGATCATCACGTCGGCATCTCCATAGGCGATCGTGCGTGCCGCCAGACCGATGCTGTGGGTACCGGTGGTGCAGGCAGTCACGACCGCCAGGTTGGGGCCGCGGATGCCATAGTTGATGGACACATGGCCGGCGACCATGTTGATGATGCTGCTGGGTATGAAGAACGGCGAGATCTTGCGTGGCGACCGGCCACCCTCAAAGTACTTCTCCAGCGCAAAGCCGATGGTCTCGATGCCGCCGATCCCGGAGCCGAAGACAATACCGACGCGATCGGAGTTGCTGTCGTCAATCTGCAAGCCGGAGTCGGCGATGGCATCGGCGCAGGCGCCCACGCCGTAGTGCATGAATTCATCCATCCTGCGCGCGTCTTTATCGGAGACATAGCGCGCCCGGTCAAACCCCTTGACCGCGCCACCGATCCGGGTCGTGTACCGACTGACGTCCATGCGCGTGATCGGACCGATGCCGCTGAGACCGGCGAGGATATTGGACCAGGCATCATCAACTGAGCTGCCGACGGGTGAGATGATGCCCAGGCCGGTGACTACTACGCGACGCCTGCTCAAGCGGGTCTACCTCGAAAATTGAGGGCGGGAAACTGAAAGACGGGCGCTGCGGCCCGTCCCGAGGCCGGACGCAATCAGCTGTCGCTACCGCGCTGTGTCACGTAGTCGATGGCCTGTTGCACCGTGGTGATCTTCTCTGCTTCCTCGTCCGGAATTTCGCACTCGAAAGCCTCTTCCAGAGCCATCACGAGTTCCACGGTATCCAGCGAGTCTGCACCCAGATCATCGACGAAAGAAGCATCGTTGGTCACTTCTTCTTCTTTTACGCCCAGCTGTTCTGCAACGATGTTCTTAACTTGTTCTTCGATGCTGCTCATCTTTGGTTTCTTCCTCAAGAAGCAATTTTCGTAGGCGGCCGGGCCCCACTAACGGTCGCAGCCGAGGCGGGTATTGTAGAGAATTCATCTGAGGCAATCCACACGTGCCCGGTGAGGCCCGAGGCGCATGCAAAACAAGGTGTTAAGGCATCTTCCGCAGGGTCCCGCACTGCAACACGCTCAGGCCATGCTCATCCCTCCGTTGACGTTCAGCGTCTCGCCGGTGATATAGGCCGCCCCCGGCGAAGCCAGAAACAATACCGCCGCAGCGATGTCCTCGGGCGAACCGAGTCTTTGCAGCGGGATCTGCGCCGCCATCGCGCTGCGTTGCGCGTCGTCCATCGCATCCGTCATATCGGTCTCAACAAAACCCGGCGCGACCGTGTTCACAGTGATGCCCCGGGAACCGACCTCCCGCGCCAGTGATCGCGAGAAACCGATCATGCCGGCCTTGGCCGCGCTGTAGTTGGTCTGGCCGGGATTGCCCATCAGACCGACCACCGAGCCGATATTGATGATCCGTCCGTGTCGCGCTTTCATCATCCCGCGAAGACACGCCTTGCAGGTACGGAACAGGCCGCTCAGGTTGGTCTGGATGATCTGGTCCCACTCCTCCGCCTTCATCCGCAACAGCAGGTTGTCACGGGTGATACCGGCGTTGTTCACCAGCACCGTCACCGCGCCTTCCCTGGCGGCGATGTCCTTGACCAGCTCGATGACCGCCTACTCGCTGTCGACATCGAGCACCGCGCCGCGACCCCGGATACCCAGTTCCGCAAAGCGCTGGCCGATCGACGCGGCACCGGATTCAC
>JBATKC010000369.1:0-7227 GCA_049669065.1 Gammaproteobacteria bacterium | reverse complement strand
GCTCTGCCTCGGACAGGCCGAAACGCTCATGCAGCACCTCCCACAAGGCCATGGTGATCAGCTTGAGCCGCTCGTGCTCCCGCTCCAGCGCCTTGAGCCGGATACCGTCGCCACCGGACCCGGCCAGGGTCCGCGGGATCGGACTCACCGGACCCATTTCACCGCGCGCCTTGTCGAGCATCAGGTCGCCAAAAATACCGGCCAGGATATCGATCATGGGAAGGCAGCCTCCAAGGTAGATCCGACGGCGGTCGACAGGATTGTCGATCGCGTGCGCAGGCGCCAGCTCGGCCGGTCCCTGGCGTCGATCAGACCTTGCCGATACAACCAGGCGCGAGCGTCTTCGGCGTCACTATTGAACCAGGCAGCCGCGGAACCGAGGCGGAAAGAATAGCCCCAGGCATCCATGTCGGCGCACATACGGTCGCGGCCAAAGACCGGCAGCAGCCCGGCCAGCAGTATCTGCAGATAGCAGACCGCATTCTCTTCGTCGTAGTCGCCACCCGCGTCGGTGTCGAGGCAATCGCGGCGCTGCGGACTCATGCACACATAATGGCAAGCTTCGTGGAGCACCGAATGGACCGGTGTGTCAGGACGCGCATACACGTTCCGGCCGATCAGACCAGCTTCCTCCTCACCCCAGTAAGAACCGGGGACGGACTGGGCGGACCCGACCATCCGCAGCTGCAGACCGTAGCGGCCCAATAGACCAGACAGGGCCTCCGACCAGCCGTCACGCAGACGCTGCACAGTCACGGACTTGCCGACTCCAGCGACGCCATCCGGCGTGCGATGACGCCGGCGATCTCCCGCGCCAGGGCCTGACGCAGCAGAGACTCTTCATCGGCCTTGGCCAGCACTTCGAGCTCGTCATAGGTGTAGATCCGCGTGCGTGTGACATTCTGCGGCGCCAGGATAAGCTCGTCGCCGACAACGACGCGATAGGTGGCCGAATAAAACACGCGGTACTCTTGCGGTCGGTTACGGGCCGAGATGGACTCCACCCTGCGCCCGGAACGATCCTGCACGATCTGCAGTACGGCTCTGGCTTCAGACGCCGCCGTTGTGGTCGGTACTTTGGATACCTTCAGCGCGCGCTCCAGCTCTCGGGCCAGATCGGTATTGCGATCGGGGATTTCGACAAACACCGGCACCATCTCCGGCGAAGGTGCGACTCGGCCCTGCAGCTGGTAGCCGCAGCCGGCCAAAGCCAGAGGCAGCAAAACCAACGCTGTGCGCAAGACTGACATCATCAGACGACGATATTGACCAGACGTCCCGGAACCACAACCACCTTGCGGATCGTATGGTCGGCGACAAAACGCTGCACGTTGGGCTCGGCCAGTGCAGCCGCCTCGATGATTTCCTTGCTGGCGTCAGCGGCAACGCGGATACGGCCGCGCAACTTGCCGCAAACCTGGACCACCATTTCGACTTCCTCCTCGACCAGCGCCGACTCGTCCACGGCCGGCCAGGATGCGTCCACCACCAGGCCTTGCTGCCCTAGCGACTGCCACATGACCTGAGCGACATGAGGCACGATCGGCGACAACATCACCACGACCGACTCCAGCACTTCCTGGCGGACAGCCCGCGCTGCCTCGCCCGAGTCTGCAAAGCGGGCCAGGCTGTTCATCAATTCCATGGTCGCAGCGATCGCGGTGTTAAAGGTATATCGCCGGCCCATGTCGTCGCCGACCTTGGCGATGGTCTGATGCAGGCGGCGCCGCATGTCGAGGTGAGCTGCTTCGAGCTCCAGATCTGCCACGGGCCCTCCAGCCGTGCCGGCGGCGACGTGGCTGCGCACCGCCTTCCACACCCGTTTGAGGAACCGATTCGCGCCTTCGACACCCTCATCAGACCATTCCAGCGACTGCTCCGGCGGCGCCGCAAACATCGCAAACAGACGCACCGTATCCGCGCCATACTTGTCCACCAGTGATTGCGGATCGATGCCGTTGTTTTTGGACTTGGACATCGTCGTACGGCCCGCGTGCACGACTTCGGCGCCGTCCTTGTCCCAGGTCGCCGCCGTGATCTCGCCCTTCTCATCGCGCACCACCGACACCTCGACTGGCGCAATCCACAGCCGTCCCGTAGCCGCGCTGTCGCGATAAAAAGAATCCGCCAGCACCATGCCCTGGCAGAGCAGGTTGGTCGCCGGTTCGTCGCAGCCGACCAGGCCGCTATCACGCATAAGCTTGTGCCAGAAGCGGAAATACAGCAGGTGCATGACCGCATGCTCGATGCCGCCGATGTACTGATCCACCGGCAGCCAGTAATCCGCGTTCTCATCGACGATGGCCTCGGCGCCCGGCGAGCAGTAACGCGCGTAATACCAGGATGACTCGACAAATGTGTCAAAGGTGTCGGTCTCCCGCTCCGCGGCGCCACCGCAGCGCGGGCAACGGGTCTGACGCCATTCAGGATCTGCCTTGAGCGGCGACTGCACACCCATGAACCTGACATCTTCGGGCAGCACCACGGGCAGATCCGACTCCGGCACCGGCACCGGGCCACAGTCGGCACAGTGGATGATCGGGATCGGACAACCCCAGTAACGCTGGCGCGACACGCCCCAATCCCGCAGCCGATAGTTGATCTTGCGTCCGCCCCGGCCCTCCTGCTCGAAGCGCGCGGCCAGCTTGTCGAATGCCTGCGCCGAGGTCAGACCGTCGTATTCACCGCTGTTGATCAAACGGCCATGATCTAGAAAAGCGCCCGCGCTCAGATCGGCCCCGGCGCCATCAAGAGGCTCGATCACTTGCACGATGGGCAGGCCGTAGCGTGTGGCGAACTCCCAGTCCCGTTGATCATGGGCAGGCACGGCCATGACCGCACCGGTGCCGTAACCGGCCAGCACAAAATTTGCCACGTAGACAGGCACATCTGCCCCGGTGACCGGGTGGCGGGCGGAGATGCCCAGCGCCATGCCCTTCTTTTCCAGTGTCTCCAGGACCGCCTCTGATGCCTGCACCCTGCGGCATTCAGCCACGAACCCGGCCACTGCGGCATCGTCTGCCGCCGCCGCTTCGGCCAGCGGGTGCTCCGGCGCGACCGCCATGTAGGTCGCGCCCATCAACGTATCCGGCCGGGTGGTGAACACCGTCACCGGCTGGTGCCCGGGGACGTCGAAACGGATCTCCATGCCCTCTGAGCGCCCGACCCAGTTGCGCTGCATGGTCTTGACCGCGTCGGGCCATCCGGGAAGGCGGTCGAGCCAGTCGAGCAATTCGTCAGCGTAGTCGGTGATCTTCAAAAACCATTGCGGGATCTCGCGACGCTCTACCGGTGCGCCGGAGCGCCAACCGCGACCGTCGACGACCTGCTCGTTGGCCAGCACCGTCTGATCCACCGGATCCCAGTTGACCACCGAGCTCTTGCGATACACCAGACCTTGCTCGTACAAGCGCGTGAACATCAGCTGTTCCCATCGGTAGTACTCGGGCCGACAGGTCGTGACTTCGCGGCGCCAGTCGTAGGCAAAGCCCAGCCGCTGCAGCTGGTTACGCATATAGCCGATGTTTTCATAGGTCCATTGCGCCGGCGGCACGCCGTGTTTGATCGCAGCATTCTCCGCCGGCAGACCGAAGGCGTCCCAGCCCATCGGCTGCAGCACGTTTTTGCCCTGCAGACGCTGGAAACGGCTGATCACATCGCCGATGGTGTAATTGCGCACGTGACCCATATGCAGGCGGCCGCTGGGATACGGCAGCATCGACAGGCAATAGAACTTCTCCCGCGTCGGGTCCGGTTCGACCTCGAAACACCGGGATTCGTCCCACTGCGCCTGTACCGCAGGTTCGATGACGTCTGGTTGGTATTTTTCTTCCATGGGCGTGTCTTGCCGCAGTGCGGTTGGCGCAGGATAACGCGAGGCCGGAGCTTGTACCAGACGCCGATCAGGCAGCGGAGCGGCGGCACACGGCCACTGCTCCAAACCCTGCCAGCACCAATACCATCAGCCAGCCGTGGCCGATCATCACGAACGGTGTGGATCCGGCGTAGGGGCTGATGGTGGCGGTCAGCACATGGGTCTCGAATTGCGGCGATGTGTCGACGATACGACCGTCCGGCGCGATCACCGCGGAGATGCCGGTATTGGTCGCCCGCAGCAGGTAGCGGCCAGCCTCGATCGCCCGCATGCGCGCGATCTGCAGATGCTGATGCGGCGCGATGGAGTCGCCGAACCAGGCATCATTGCTGACATTGATCAACAGATCTGCCTCGGGCAGGAACACGCGCTGCTCTGCACCGAAGGCATCCTCGTAGCAGATCGAAGCCGCCGCTCGCAGACCCGCCACCGGCAGCGGGTCGGGCGCTGCATCGCCGGCCTCGATGTCGCCATAGGGCAGATTCATCAGACGCATCCAGTGGCGCACGAATTCGGGTACCGGGAAATATTCCCCGAACGGCACCAGGTGCCGCTTGCGGTAGATGGCGGGCGGGTCGTCGAGGACCAGCAACGCATTGTAATAGCCGCCGCTTATCGGATCCTGCTCCAGCATGCCGAGCACGATCGCGGCGCCACGGGCGGTCGCCTCGAGCCGCATCGCCTCGAGATAAGCGCTCTCCTGGTGAACCAGCGCCGGGATCGCGGCCTCGGGCCAGATGATCAGATCCCGATCGAGGACCTCACGAGTCAGCCGCCGATACAGATCCTTGGTCGGTTCACGCTCCTCCCGCAGCCATTTCCGATCCTGGGCCACCGCGCCCTGGATCAGTGCCACGCGCAGCTCCCCCTCCCCCGGTACCACCCAATTCTTCTGCGCCAGAACCGCGGCACCGCCGAGGATGACCGTTCCCAGCGTCAAGGCGAGGATTCGCTCGCGGACGTTACCGCGGACAAGCGCCACGCCGGCGCCAGCGAGCAGCGCTGCAGCCAGGCTGACGCCATAGACCCCGAGCACCGGCCCATAGGCCGTCAACCAGCCATCGCTGTACGCATAACCCAGGCTGAGCCAGGGGAATCCCGAAAACAGCCAGCCGCGCAGCCACTCCATCAGCACCCAGCCGCCGGGCAGGACCACGAACCAGCTCCAGCCGCCGTGGGCGGCGGACCGGGCATAGAGCCATCCGAGCAGCGCCGTGTAGCAGGCCATGATGGCTACCAGCGCCAGCATCAGCCCGACCGCCAGCAATATGGGAGCCTGGCCATAGATATGGATGCTGATATAGAGCCAGTAGGTGCCAGTCAGGAACGCGCCCGCGCCCCAGCAAAATCCCAGCCACGCCGCCAGTCTCGCCGGGACCCGATCCCATAACAGCCACAATACCGCCGGGGAGATCACCGCCAGGGAAGAGACGCCGAACGGGGCGAAGGCCAGAGGCAGACATGCCCCTGCGATAGCGGCCGCCAAAAGCATGTGTCCTGGTCTCAGGATCGGTGGCCTGCCGCTCATCCGGGCCGGCTTATCCGGCCGCGACCCGCCGGGCTCCGGGCAGCCTGGCCTGGACCGTGTAGATGCGTCGCCGGTCCGCCTTGACCACGGTGAAACTGATCCCGGCCAGACTCACTTTGTCACCACGCCGCGGCAGGCGGCCGAGTTGATGCATCACCAGCCCGCCGATGGTGTCGTATTCCTCGTCATCGAGTTCGGTGCCGAACTCCTCATTGAAATCCTCGATCCGGGCCAGCGCCCGCACCGCATAGACCCCGTCGCCCTCCTCGCGGAAATCCGGTATTTCGTCGGGATCATGCTCGTCACCGATATCACCGACGATCTGTTCCAGCACGTCCTCGATGGTGAGCAGCCCGGACACCCCGCCATATTCGTCGACGACGATGGCCATGTGGTTGCGGTTGATACGGAATTCGCGTAACAGGATGTTGAGCCGCTTGCTCTCCGGGATATAGATGACCGGCCTCAGCACCTCGCGGATGTCGAAGCGCTCGTCCTCATGCTCGGCGAAAAAGCGCAACAGGTCCTTGGCCAGCAGGATACCCACCACCTCGTCCCGGTCCTCGCCGATCACCGGGAAGCGCGAATGGCCCGAGGCGAGGATCGCCTCCATTAGTTTCCGGGGCGACGCGTTGCGCTCGAGCACGACCATCTGCGAGCGCGGGATCATGATGTCCCGCACCTGCATCTCGGAGACGTCCAGCACGCCCTCGAGCATCGCCTTCTCCTCATCGTCGAAGACCTGTTCGCGGCTGGCGTCTCTGAGGACTTCCAGGAATTGCTCGCGGTCTTTGGGATGGGGGGCGAAATTCCGCCACAACCACTGCAGCCAACGCGGCCGGGCGGCGGCGGAGCGGGTACTCGGAGGTTGATCGTCGGCCATTTTAAGGTGTCCCATCCTCGGCACGGACCGCCGGCGGGGCTGCACCGACCGGGATCCGGTAAGGATCAGCATACCCGAGACCACGCAATATCTGCACCTCCAGCGCCTCCATCTGCCGAGCCTGCTTGTCGCTCCGATGGTCATAGCCGAGCAGGTGCAGCGTGCCGTGGACCACCATATGGGCCCAGTGCGCTTCCGCGGGCTTGTCCTGGTCCAGGGCCTCACGCACCACCACCGGTCGGCAGATCACCAGATCTCCCAGCGCCGGCTCACCGACGAATTCGGGTATCTCAGCGGGGAAGGCCAGCACGTTGGTGGGTTGGTCTTTGTGGCGATAGCGCTGATTCAGTTCGCGGCTCTCGGTTTCGTCTACGACGCGTACCGTCACCTCTCCCAGGTCGCGACGCGACGCCGTCGTCGCAGCGACCCAACGCTGGAACTGGCTGACCGCCGGCACGCTCTGGCCTGGCGACGCCATCTGCAGCACCACCTTCGTGCTCATCCGCCACCCTGCTCGTCATCCACCTTGTCATAGGCCTCGACGATGCGCTGGACCAGGGGGTGGCGGACTACGTCGCGGGAGGTAAAGAAGTTGAAGGCCACGCCGTGGATATCGGTCAGGACTTCGGTGGCATGCAGCAATCCTGACTGACGGCCCGAAGGCAGATCGGTCTGGGTGACATCGCCGGTGACGACGGCGCGGGAACCGAAACCGATTCGGGTCAGGAACATCTTCATCTGCTCGCTGGTGGTGTTTTGTGCCTCGTCGAGGATGACAAACGACTCGTTCAGCGTACGTCCGCGCATAAACGCCAGCGGCGCGACTTCGATCACGCTGCGCTCGATCAGCCGGCCGACGCGCTCGAAGCCGAGCATCTCGTAGAGGGCGTCGTACATCGGCCGCAGATACGGGTCCACCTTTTGTGCCAGGTCACCGGGCAG
>JBATKC010000368.1:0-5857 GCA_049669065.1 Gammaproteobacteria bacterium | reverse complement strand
GAGCCGCTGCCGATCAGCCGCCCGAGGCTGTAACCGATGGCGGCGCCACCGGCGGTCCCCAGGGTGCCCGCTTCACCCTCGATGCGCACCGGATAGACCGACACGACCTCACCAAACGAGACGGCGTAGGCCTTTCGCGCATCGCCCCGATCATACGAGCGCCCGCCCAGGCTCTTGGCGCACCCGCCGATCGAGATCGTGAGGCACAGCACCAGGAGAACCTGGATTACACGTCCTTGGAGGTCATAATTTCGCTGCATGAGTTGGATCCCGTGATGGCAGACAGGCCGGCCACGCTGACGAACCCTCGCCAGCGTAATCCGCCCGGTTACAGTTATCTTAACGCCCGGACGGCGGCCAGGTTGACGCAGCGACTGCCGGGTTCGCTATTATGCGGGTCCATCGTGCGCCTTCGGCGGGACCGGACAAGAAAGGGGCGAGGCAATGCAAACGGCTCAGCCAACCGAGACCTGGTCATCAAAAATCGTGTTCCTGATGGCGGCGGTCGGCGCCGCGGTGGGACTCGGAAATCTGTGGAAATTCCCGTACACCGCCGGCGTCAGCGGCGGCGCGGCCTTCGTGATCGTCTATCTGGGCGCGGTGGCGCTGGTGGCGGCACCCATCGTCATCGCCGAGCTGATGATCGGCCGGCGCGGCAGGAAGAGCCCGCCCGGCAGCTTTGGCGTGCTGGCCGCCGAGGCCAGGGCCAGCCGGCTGTGGCGCGGGGTGGGCATGCTCAATGTGGTGGCGGTGTTCATCATCCTGAGTTTTTACAGCGTCGTCGCCGGCTGGGCGCTGGCTTATCTGCCGAAGATCGCCGTCGGCACCTTCACCGGCGCCGACGCTGAATTGGTCAGCGCCGAATTTGCCCGTCTCACCGCCTCGCCAGGGGTGCTCGCCTTCTGGCACGCGATCTTTATGGGCCTCACGGTGTTTATCGTCGGCCGCGGCATCCAGCAGGGGATCGAGAAGGCGGTGAAGTTCCTGATGCCGGCCCTGTTCCTGATGCTCATCCTGCTGGTAGGTTATGCCGCCATCGCCGGCGATCTGAAACAGGCCATCGCGTTCCTGTTCGAGGCCGATTTCTCGAAGATCGATGCCGACATCGTGCTGACAGCGATCGGTCAGGCCTTTTTCTCTGTCAGCGTGGCCATGGGCCTGCTGATCTCCTACGGCTCCTACCTGTCCGCCGATACCGACATCCCCCGGGCCGCGATCATCATCGCCGGCGCCGATACCCTGGTCGCACTGCTGGCCGGGCTCGCCATCTTCCCGCTGGTGTTCGCCAACGGCCTCGATCCGGCCGAGGGTGCCGGCCTGGTCTTTATCACCCTGCCCATCGCCTTTGGCCACATGCCCGGCGGTGTCCTGTTTGGCTCGTTGTTCTTCCTGCTGCTGGTCGTCTCGGCGCTGACCTCCACCATCGCGGTGATGGAGCCGATCGTCGCCTGGGCGGATGAACACAAGGGCTGGAAACGCAAGTTCACCACCCCGGTCGCCGGACTCGCGGCCTGGCTGCTGGGCCTGGTGACCGTGTTCTCGTTCAACTGGTGGAAGGACATCCATCCGCTGGGCCAGTTCGAGACTTTCGCCGGCAAGACCGTGTTCGACCTGCTGGAATACCTGACCAACAACATCATGCTGCCGGTCGGTGGGATCCTGATCGCCGTGTTCGCCGGCTGGATCGTGCACCGGGCCGCGACCCGGGAGGAATTCGGTGAGGCCACTTCGTTCCTCTACGGGCCCTGGCGGTTCCTGCTCCGCTATCTCTGCCCGATCGCCGTCGGCGCTGTGCTGTTGGTCAGCATGACCTGAGGCGGCAGCGCGCCCGCGATGGGGATCAGAGGCTGGCGGCCTGCCCCGGACCCGTCGGACAGCTGACCCCGGTGCCGCCGAGACCACAGTAGCCGCCGGGATTGCGTGCCAGATACTGCTGGTGGTATTGCTCAGCGAAATAAAACGTCGGTGCCGGCAGGATCTCGGTGGTGATCTGGCCGTATCCGCCGGCGCTCAGTGCAGCCTGGAAACGCGCCTTGGATGATCCCGCCGCTGCACGCTGCGCGTCGTCGTAGACATAGATGCCGGATCGATATTGCGTGCCCCGATCATTGCCCTGCCGCATGCCCTGCGTCGGGTCATGCGACTCCCAAAATGTCTGCAGCAACCGCTCGTAGTCGGTTTTGGCGGGATCGAACACCACCCGCACCACCTCGTTGTGCCCGGTCAAACCGGCGCAGACTTCCTCATACGTGGGGTTGGGCGTCGGGCCTCCGGCATACCCCACTGCGGTGACATAGACCCCGGGCAGCTCCCAGAACTTGCGCTCCGCCCCCCAAAAGCAACCCAGGCCGAACATGGCCAGGCGCATGCCGTCCGGGTACGGCGGCTGCAGCGGCCTACCACTGACCACATGGGGCTCGCCGAGCGCGATGGGCACATCGCGGCCGGGCAGCGCCTCTTCCGGCGTCGGCAGATGGTCGAGTTTTCTCCAACCCATGGTGGTTTCTCCTGTCGGGGCGTGTCGATTTGACGTCGTACGGGGGCTTGGATCAGTCAACGCGCGCCGGGTTCCCATCGTTGGCACCCTGGCCGAGGCTGATGCACACTGCGCCAACAACCCGCCGATCGAGCTGAATCTTGTCCGACAATCCCAAACGCCGCAAATCACGCGTTCCGAGCACCCGGATCGGCCGCATGCTGCGGCTCGGCCTTACCGCCGGTGAGCTGGCGGCCGGCGGTATCGGCGAGAGCCTGCGCAGGATCACCGGTGGCGCTGACGCCAGCGCGACCAACGCGTTTCTCACCGGCGCCAATGCGTCCCGGCTGGCCAGGCGCCTGGCCCATATGCGCGGTGCGGCGATGAAACTCGGCCAGCTGATCTCGATGGAGAGCGAGCACGTGTTGCCGGCGGAATTCACCGATGCGCTGGCGATCCTGCGCGATGCCGGAGACAGCATGACCGACTCCCAGCTCAATCGACTGCTGGGCAGGGAATACGGCAAGGGCTGGCAGCAGCGTTTCGAAGAATTCGATTACGAGCCGGTGGCGGCAGCATCGATCGGTCAGGTGCATTATGCGCGCGCGCCCGACGGCACCGAACTGGCGCTGAAAATCCAGTATCCCGGTGTGGCGCAGAGCATCGACAGCGATGTCAAGAACATGGCCACGCTGCTACGCGCTTCGCGGATCCTGCCGATGGAAATGGATATTTCGGGCATCGTCGATGAAGCGCGGCGGCAGCTACGGCAGGAAGCCGACTATCTGCAGGAGGCCGCCTATATCAATCACTATCGCGAGCTGGTCGCCGACGAGCCGCGTTTCCGCGTGCCCGCGGTGCATGATGAATTCACCACGCGGCGGATCCTGGCCATGGACTTTATGGCCGGTGAACCGCTGGACGTGGTCGAGCGCGACGAGATCCCGCAGCACCGCCGCGACCGTATCGGCAGCCTGTTCTACCACCTGCTGTTCCGGGAGTTGTTCGAGTTCCGCGTGATGCAGAGCGATCCGAATTTCGCCAACTATCTGCTGCAGCGGGAGAGCGGCGACCTGGTGCTGCTGGACTTCGGCTCGACCGTGACCTTTACCGAGGCATTTACCGACCGCTATGCCCGCATCTGCCGCGCGATGCTCGATGACGATACCGCGGCCATGCGCCGCAGCGCCGAGGAGATCGGCTATCTGCAGCCAGGCTGCAGCGATGATCATGCCGATCAGGTGCTCGACCTGATCCGCATGGTGTGCGAGCCACTCAGTCACAAGGGTCCCTATGATTTTGGTGGTTCGGATCTGATCCGACGGGCCCGGGATGCCGGCATCGACCTGGTCTTCCGCAGCGGCGAGTTCCACGCGCCGCCGCCAGAGACGATCTTCCTGCATCGCAAGCTGGTGGGCTCGTTCCTCCTCTGCGCGCGCCTGCGCGCGACCTTTGACGTACGCGAGATGATCGAAAGCTTCCTGGTCTGACACCGTCAGACACAGCGCCTGGATGATCTGTCCCCCAATCAAGGGTTGACCGGGACGATCAAATATCTGTAACAAACAACGCGCAGACTGTGCGCCATACAGATGGTCGCAGAGATGCTTTGATGAATCAGGACAAGACCCGCCGCCTGGCCGCATCGGCCGATGACGCTCGCAAGACCCGTCCCCTGCCCAGGCGTCTGCGCTTCCTGCTGCAGCAGCGTCGCCGCGCCCGCGCGGGATCTGCGCGTCGGCTCAATGCCCGGGCGTGATGCTGACCCGTACCCGCAGTGTGTCACCGGGGTCGTGCGACATGACTCGCTCATACTCGCCGTCGCCATAACGGTAGCGGACGCGATAACCGCTGAGCTCCTCGGTGTAGACCGTGCGCCGGATCTCCCTACAGGCGGAAGCGAACTGACGCTCGGACTCGCCATCGATCGCCTCGGCCAGTCCGGGATAGAGCCCGTCCAGTGGACGACTGTCTGTCACCCGGGTGTCGCAGCGTTTGTCCGTGACCTGCGTCGGTATACGGCGCAACATCGGCTCCACGTCGATCACCTCGGCCGTGTCGAATACATCATCGACGGCCTGGACCGGCGCGCACGCCAACAGCAGCACAGCCAGACAGAGAGCGGATGTTGTGAACCGGGTCATGATCATGCCCCCTTGCCCATCGGGAAACCGGCCGCCGCCAACAGCCGCAGCGCGCTGTCGTATTCCTCCCGGCTGGCGTAAAGCAGCACCACGCGATGGCGCGCGGTGTCCTCGCGGAACCAGTCCAGGCGCAGCGCCGGCGCGGTCAGCTGTAGGGATTCGACAAAGGCCTCGGCGCGGTAGGGGGCGGCAAAAATAGCCAGCTCCAGTTCGCCCTCACCGGTCCAGTTCTTCGGCAGGGTGTCCGGCAACCGATCGCCGAGCACATAGCGCAGATGGCGGTAGATATAGCTGCTGTACCAGCTTGCACCGTCCGGGACATGCGAGCCGTCAACAGGGATCCGCGCCGGCCCGTAATTGTAGGCCGCCAGCGCAAGATGTATGTCGCCATCGTAACGTTCGAGCAGCTCCACCAGATAGCGCGCGCCGGCGTCGACATTGGCGCAGGGTTGATGGAGCTCGCTCAATTCGGAAAACCCCAGGTGCCGCGCAGTGCCCGGCCACAGTATCTGCATCAAGCCACGCGCATTTGCCGACGAGACCGCATTGGGGTCGAAGTTGCTTTCGCCGCGGGCCACGGCCATCAACAACGAGACCGGCAGCTCATGGGCGCCGGCCGCGCGACGGAAACAGTGCTCGTAGGGGAAAGTCAGCGCCGGATTCCGACCGGTCTCTGAGCGACGGTATTCCTGCCACGCCGCGGACGGATCGACCTGGCTGGCCGCAGCCGGACCCGTGTCCAACAACGCCATTGCGAGCATGATCAGCAGCAGCATGCGTGGCCCGCGCACGTTCATAGGTCACCACCCAGCTTCAGGCCACTCGCCGACTCGAGGCTGGCAAGGTGACGCTGGCGATCCTCTTCATCAGCATGGAAAAATGCGACGCGGTACTCGCCCGGTCCCAGTCGCAGCACGCGAATTTCCTGTCCGGTGGCCTGGATCAGATGACGCGCGAATCCGTCCGCGGAGGCGCGACTGCGAAACGGTGTCCAAAAAGCAAACCAGTTGCCGCTTTCGGCAAGCTCCGGTTGATCGGTCTGCGCGACGTCTGTCTGTAGATTGATCGGGTCCTCGATCGACTCGCTCGCATCATCGTACGCGGGCTGCGGATCCGCGGCCATCAAGACATCGGCTTCATCGATTGCGGACATATGCTCCGCGGACTGCGCCATCGCCGCGTTGTCCGGGGCGCGACCTACGGCAGCGGAAACCTGCGCGTGAGCCGGGGTGTCGAC